>WHTQ01000005.1 GCA_009377645.1 Micromonosporaceae bacterium
CCGAGCGGGAAGAACGCACCCGAGAACAGCAGGAAGAACGGCAGCCCGTACACCATCAGCCGCTGCATCATCAGCTGGGTCGGGTCGGTGGCCCAGCCGGTCTTCAGGATCATCTGCTTGGCGGTCAGGTGGGTGGTGATCATCATCAGCACCACCAGGATGCCGGTGACGATCCGGACCGTCACCATGCTGGTGTCGAGCTCGGCGAACCGCGCGAAGTCGTCGTCGAAGAACCGGCTGGCGATCGGCGCCCCGAACAGCTGCGCCAGCGAGGCGTCGTGGAACTTCTCGTGGGTCCAGGTGTAGAGATCGGTGTTGTCGGTCCGGTTCGGGTTCAGCCGGCGGAGGATCCAGAACAGGCTGATGAACACCGGGATCTGCAGGACCAGCGGCAGGCAGCCCATCAGCGGGTTGGCCTTCTCCCGCTTGTAGAGCTCCATCATCTCCTTCTGGAGCGTCTCCCGGTCGCCCTTGTGCTTCTCCTGCAGCTGTTTGACCTGTGGCTGCACCGCCTGCATCGCCCGCTGCGACTTGATCTGTTTGACGAACAGCGGGAACAGGATGATCCGGACCGTGATCACCAGGAAAATGATGGCGAGGATCCAGTCCCAGTTGGTCGCGAGCACCTCGCGCTCCCCGAGGAACGACCAGACGTCGTGCCAACGGAGCAGGATCCACGAGATGGCGATGTACAGCCAGTTCAAGCTCACTGTGCGGCTCCAGTCGCGGCTCTGTGGGCGTGGGGCACCGGGTCGTACCCTCCGGGGTGGAACGGGTGGCAGCGCAGCAGCCGCCACAGCGTGAGGCCGGTGCCGCGCAACGCCCCGTGGCGGCCGATCGCCTCCAGGGCGTAGGTGCTACAGGACGGGTAGAACCGGCAGCGCGCCGGCAGCGCCGGCCCCAGCCACCGACGGTACGCGATGATCGGCCAGGCCAGACACCGGCCACCTAGGCTGGCCGGCTGCGGGATCGGCTCGGGCGTACGCGGGTCGGGACTCACGCCGCCGCCCCAGTACGCGCGGCGGTGCGCAGCGCGACCGCCAGGTCCTCGGCCAGCTGCGCCGGCCGGGCGTCGGCGGCCGCCGGCAGCGCCCGGACCACCAGCTGGCTACCCGGCGGCAGCTCGGCCAGGTGCCCGCGTACCAGATGTCGCAGCCGGCGCCGGACCCGGTTGCGGACTACCGCACCCCCGACCGCCCGGGAGACCACGAACCCGGCGCGCGGGGGAGCCGGACCGCCGGCCAGCTGGAGGTGGACGACCAGCGTGTGCCGGCCGGAGCGCCGGCCGGCCCGGGTCGCCGCGGTGAACTCGTCGCGCCGACGCAGCCGATGCGCCCGGTCGAGCATGGTCGCCCCCATCCCGGCCCTGAGTCCCAGCCGGCTCAGGCCGACAGGCGGGTCCGTCCCTTGGCCCGGCGTGCCCGGAGGATGGCCCGGCCGGCCCGGGTGCGCATGCGCAGCCGGAAGCCGTGGGTCTTCTTGCGGCGACGGTTGTTCGGCTGGAAGGTGCGCTTGCTCACGTCAGGCTCTCCGTAGTCAGGGTCCGGCGGGGTGGCCGTGACCGAATGGTCGTCGAACCGTGGTCGTCCCCGGCCAGCTCCCAAGCCTAGCAACCGGCCGGACGAACGGCGCGTCGCGGTGACGGGGTCCGGCTTCGGCAGGACGGACAGTCGGAGAATAACCGATAAAACCACCCCAAGCCGTGTGGACAGCGGTTGTCTTCCTGTGGACAACACTGTTAGCGTGCGCGTCTGTCGGTCTGTCCGGTAGTGCCGGCTCGTCGCCCGGCAGGCGGAACCGCCCATGGCGGTCGGTCGTTCGCCACGATGAGCCCACCTGCGCGACCTCCGCGGTCGGCGGTGCTTCGCGACCGCCCGTCCGGGCGCCACGACCGGCTGATACACAGGCTGTGGACAACATGTGGACAAGCGGCCGTCATGGTCGGCGAGGCGAGGCCGGTTAGCCCTGCGGTGGTGCGGCGGGCACGCCGACCGGGTAGGGGGGTGGACGACGTGGGGGAGGCTGTCATGGGCGCCGGTGGAGCCGACCTGGCCGGGCTCTGGCAGGACGCGACCGAGGAAATCGCCGACGAGATCGTCTCCGCCCAGCAGCGCGCCTACCTGCGGGAGACCCAGCTGCGGGCGATCGTCGAGGACACCGCGCTGCTGTCGGTGCCGGACGCGTTCACCCGCGACCAGATCGAGACCAAGCTGCGGCCGGCGATCACCGACGCGCTGTCCCGGCGGATGGGCCGGGCGATCCAGGTGGCGGTGACCCTGACCGCCAGCGACCGGCCGGCTCCACCCGCGTTCACCAGCTTGCCGTTGCCGGTCCCGCCACCGCCGCCCGGGCCACCGGCCTCCCCCCAGCCTGGGTCGGCCCTGGGGCCGTCGGCCTCCCCGCCGGAGGGCCCGCCCGACCCGCGGTGGCCGGCCGAGGAGCCGGGCCGGTCCTCGGCGGACCCGGCACCGGTGCGGTCCGGGTTGGCGCCGGAGCCCGGTTCGGAGCCGGCCGGCCGGCTGGTCCGCTCCGGACCGGCCGACGAGCCGGACCAGGCGGCCGCCCGGATGCCCTTCGACCGGACCACACCGGACCGCACCGCACCGGAGCACACCGCCCCGGACCGCACTGCCCCACACCGGACCGGACCGGACCGCGCCGCCACCGACCACCCGACCACCGACCACCACCCGGCCGACCACCACGACCCGGCTGACCAAGGGGGCAACCACGTGCCCGACCACCACGGGCCCGACCGGCCGGCCGAGGGGCGGGCGGACACCCGGGCCGGCATCGGGATGGCGGCGACCGACCGGGGCGACCCGAGCGAGAGCGGGCCCGGCCGGAGCGAGCGGTGGGTGGCGCCCGCCGCCCGGCCGGCCGCATCGGCGAGCACCGGGGGGAACCGGCTCAACCCGAAGTACATGTTCGAGACGTTCGTGATCGGTTCCTCGAACCGGTTCGCCCACGCCGCCGCGGTGGCGGTCGCCGAGTCGCCCGCGAAGGCGTACAACCCGCTGTTCATCTACGGCAGCTCCGGGTTGGGCAAGACCCACCTGCTGCACGCGATCGGCCACTACGCCTCGCAGCTGGGCAACGCCCGGGCGATCCGGTACGTCTCGACCGAGGAGTTCACCAACGACTTCATCAACTCGGTCCGCGACGACAAGAGCAACGCGTTCCAGCGCCGCTACCGGGACGTGGATGTGCTGCTGATCGACGACATCCAGTTCCTGGAGACCCGCGAGCGGACCCAGGAGGAGTTCTTCCACACCTTCAACACGCTGCACAACACCAACAAGCAGATCGTGATCACGTCGGACCGGTCCCCGAAGCAGCTCTCCACCCTCGAGGACCGGCTGCGGACCCGGTTCGAGTGGGGGCTGCTGGCCGACATCCAGCCCCCCGACCTGGAGACCCGGATCGCGATCCTGCAGAAGAAGGCGGCCCAGGAACGGCTGCACGCCCCGGCCGAGGTGCTGGAGTTCATCGCCTCCCGGATCTCCAACTCAATCCGGGAGCTGGAGGGGGCGCTGATCCGGGTCACCGCGTTCGCGTCGCTGACCCGCTCCGCGGTGGAGCTGTCGCTGGCCGAGGAGGTGCTGCGGGACTTCATCCCGGACGGCGCCGAACCGCAGGTCACGGTGGACCAGATCATGGCCTCCACGGCCGACTACTTCGGGGTGAGCCTGGAGGACCTGCGAGGGCCGTCGCGGTCCCGGGTGCTGGTCAACGCCCGGCAGGTCGCGATGTACCTGTGCCGGGAGCTGACCGAGCTGTCGCTGCCCCGGATCGGGCAGGCGTTCGGCGGCCGCGACCACACCACCGTGATGCACGCCGAACGCCGGATCCGGCAGCAGATGGCCGAACGGCGGTCGCTGTTCAACCAGATCGCCGAGCTCACCAACCGGATCAAGCAGACCACCTGACCCGCCGGCCCGCCCGCCGTCCGCCGTCCGGCCCGCCGTACACAGGCTGTGGGTGAAGCCTGCGGAAAACCGGTGGGGATCCCGGTGGACAACCCGGCCCGGCGGTGGAAAGCCGGGGGACAACCGGATTCACAGGATGTGGCCAACCCTGCGGAAAACCGGTGGGAATCCGGTGGACGGCCGGGGACAACCGGCACCGCCGCTGCCGGTTGTGGACAGTCCGGCGGTTTCTCCACCGCCCGGTCCACCGGATGCCCACCGGGGTGCGCCGCCGTGACCTCGGCCGACGCCGGTACTCCACAGCTTCCACACCACCGACGACTATGACGAGATAGATCTTTCCTAAGAGCTAAAACCAATCATCTGGGTGTGGGTAGCCGGTCCAGCCGGCTGGGACCCGGCCGCGCGGGTCCCAGCTCCGGCTCCTACAGTGCGACAATGGCTAACCGGCAGACACAGGCAGGAGGCCACAAATGAAGTTTCGGGTGGAACGGGACGCCCTGGCTGACGGAGTCGCCTGGACCGCCAAGGGCCTGCCGGCCCGACCGTCGGTGCCGGTGCTGGCCGGTGTGCTGCTCCGGGTCACCGACAACGTGCTGCACCTGTCCGGCTTCGACTACCAGGTCTCCAGCGAGGCCGAGGTGCCGGTGCACGCTGACGCCGACGGGGCGGCGCTGGTCTCCGGGCGGCTGCTGGCCGAGATCACCAAGGCACTGCCGGGCAAGCCGGTAGAGGTGGCCGCGATCGACGCGCACCTGGAGCTGACCTGCGGCAGCGCTCGGTTCACGTTGCCGACCATGCCGGTCGAGGACTACCCGACCCTGCCCGCCCTGCCGGAGCGCGCCGGCACCGTGGACGCGACCAAGTTCGCCGCCGCGGTCGCGCAGGTGGCGCTGGCCGCCGGGCGGGACGAGACGCTGCCGATGATGACCGGGGTGCGGCTCGAGCTGAACGGCCCGAGCCTGGCGCTGCTGGCCACCGACCGCTACCGGCTGGCGGTGCGGGAGATCGAGTGGCAGCCCGACCAGCCGGAGGTGAGCGCCAACGCGCTGGTCCCGGCCCGCACGCTCGCGGACACCGCCAAGACCCTCGGGCCGCTCGGCGGCGAGCTGGTGATCGCGCTGGCCGCCGGCGCCGCCGAGGGGATGATCGGGTTCGCGGCCGGGGATCGGCGGACCACCAGCCGGCTGCTGGACGGTGCCAACTATCCGGCCGTACGCAACCTGTTCCCGGCCAGTCACACCGCGCAGGCCCGGGTGCCGGTGGCCGCGCTGACCGAGGTGGTCCGGCGGGTGTCGCTGGTCGGTGAACGCACCACTCCGGTGCGGCTGGCGTTCAGCGGGGACGGGCTGGTGGTCGAGGCGGGCGGCACCGAGGAGGCGCGGGCCAGCGAGGCGACCGAGGCCAGCTTCGACGGCGAGGAGCCGATGACGCTCGCCTTCAACCCGCAGTACCTGCTCGACGGGCTGTCGGCGCTGTCCGAGCCGACCGCCGTGTTCTCGTTCGTGGAGCCCGGAAAGCCGGCGGTGCTGGCGCCGGCCACGGAGGAAGGCGAGATCGTGCCCGGCTACCGTTACCTGATCCAGCCGATCCGGGTCGTGCGCTGACCGTACTGGGGGGATCTGATGCAGCTCGGCCTGGTGGGGCTCGGCCGGATGGGCGGCAGCATGCGGGACCGGCTGCGGGAGGCCGGTCACGAGGTGGTCGGCTACGACCACGACCCGGCGCTGACCGACGTGCCGAGCCTGGCGGCGCTGGCCGGCGCGCTCGCACCGCCGCGGGTGGTGTGGCTGATGGTGCCGGCGGCGGTGACCGGGGAGGTGGTCGACGCGCTGGCGGCAGCGCTCGCCTCCGGCGACCTGATCATCGACGGCGGTAACTCGCACTACACCCACGACGGCCCGCGGGCGGCGCGGCTGGCCGAGTCGGGGATCGGCTACCTTGACGTCGGCGTCTCCGGCGGGGTGTGGGGCCGGGAGCAGGGGTACGCGCTGATGGTCGGCGGCGAGGACCGGCAGGTGCAGCGGTGCCGGCCGATCTTCGAGGCGCTCAAGCCGGCCGGTGAGTTCGGGTTCGTGCACGCCGGCGGGGTCGGCGCCGGCCACTACGCGAAGATGGTCCACAACGGCATCGAGTACGGTCTGATGCAGGCCTATGCCGAGGGGTACGAGCTGCTGACGCGCTCGACGCTGGTCGAGGACGTGCCCGGGGTGGTCCGGTCGTGGCGGGACGGCTCGGTGGTGCGGTCCTGGCTGCTCGACCTGCTCGACCGGGCGCTGACTGAGGACCCGGAGCTGGCGTCGCTGCGCGGCTACGTGCAGGACACCGGAGAGGGGCGGTGGACGGTGGCGGAGGCGATCCGGCTCGGGGTGCCGATGCCGGCGCTGACGGCGGCGCTGTTCGCCCGGTTCTCGTCCCGGGAGGACGACCCGCCGGCCATGCGGGCGGTGGCCGCGCTGCGGGAGCAGTTCGGCGGCCACGCGGTGCGGCGGTAGCGGAGCCGCCGTGCACGTACGCCGGCTGGAGCTGGTCGACTTCCGCTCGTACCGGGCGGTCGAGGTCGACTTCGAGCCGGGCGCGAGCGTGCTGGTCGGCCCGAACGGGATCGGCAAGACCAACCTGGTCGAGGCGCTCGGCTACATCGCCACGCTGGCCAGCCACCGGGTCGCCACGGACGCGCCGCTGGTGCGCTCCGGCGCCGGCTCAGCGGTGATCCGGTGTACGGTGATGCACGACGGCCGGGAGCTGCTGGTCGAGCTGGAGTTGGTGCCCGGCAAGGCGAACCGGGCGCGGCTGGGCCACTCGCCGGTCCGGCGCGCCCGGGAGGTGGTGGGGGCGCTGCGGATGGTGCTGTTCGCCCCCGAAGACATCGAGCTGGTACGCGGGGACCCGGCGGCCCGGCGCCGCTACCTGGACGATCTGCTGGTCGCCCGCCGGCCGCGGTTCGCGGCGGTGTGCGCCGACTACGACCGGGTGCTCAAGCAGCGCAACGCGCTGCTGCGCACCGCCCAGCTGGCGCGCCGGTCCGGCGGCGGGGCCGACCTGTCCACACTGGATGTGTGGGACGGGCAGCTGGCCGGGCACGGGGCGGAGCTGCTGGCCGGCCGGCTGGAGCTGGCCGCCGGGCTGGCACCGCACGTGGCGGCTGGCTACGACGCGGTGGCGGGCGAGGCGGCCGGGGCGGCGAGCCTGCGCTACCGCTCCTCGCTGCCCGCCGCCGGCGCGGACCGGGACGCGCTCGCGACGGCGCTGGCGGCGGCGCTGGCGCAGGCCCGCACCGCCGAGGTGGAACGGGGCGTCACGACGGTCGGCCCGCACCGCGACGACCTGGCGCTGACGCTCGGCGAGCTGCCGGCCAAGGGGTACGCGAGCCACGGCGAGTGCTGGTCGTTCGCGGTCGCGCTGCGGCTGGCCGCGTACCGGCTGCTGCGGGCGGACGGGGTGGAGCCGGTGCTGGTGCTCGACGACGTGTTCGCGGAGCTGGACACCGGGCGGCGGGACCGGCTGGCGCGCAGCCTCGAGGACGCCACCCAGACCCTGGTGACCTGTGCCGTCGAGGCGGACGTCCCGGTCGCCCTGCACGGGGCCCGGTTCGAGGTGCGCGACGGTGAGGTGAAGCGTGTCTAGCGACGCCCGCCCCGAACCGCCCGCCCCGGACCGCCCGCCGGCCGAGCAGCCGCCGGGCTCCCCTCCCTCCTCGCCGGCGTCCGGGGAGGTGATCCTGCCGCCGGCCCGGACCGGGCCGGAGCTGGCCCGGGCGGTGCTGGACGCGGCGAACGCCCGCCGTACCGCCGCCGGACGGCGGGGCGGCGGTACCGGCGCCGGCGCGGGCACCCGGGGGTCCACCAGCAAGGCCGGCCGGGCCGCCAGCCGCCGGGGCTGGACCGGCCCGGGCCCGGACCCGCGCGACCCGCAGCCGCTCGGGGCGGTGCTGGGCAAGCTGGTAAAGAACCGGGGCTGGCAGCGCCCAGCCGCGGAGGCGGCCGTGTTCGGGCAGTGGGAGAAGGTGGTCGGCGCTGAGGTCGCCGAGCACTGTCGGCCGGTCAAGCTGGAGAACCGGGAGCTGACCATCGAGGCGGTCTCGACCGCCTGGGCCACCCAGCTGCGGCTGCTGGCGGGTTCGTTGATCAAGCAGATCGCCTCGGTGGTCGGCCACAACGTGGTTACCACCCTGCGGATCCACGGCCCGGCCGCGCCGTCCTGGAAGAAGGGCACCCGCCGGGTCCGGGGCCGCGGCCCGCGCGACACCTACGGCTGAGCGCCCAGGCGCTGAGCCCGGCTCAGGTTCTGGGGCTGAGCGGGGCTCCCGGCTTGGGGACGGACGAACCCCTACGAGTCGGCGTAGACGGCGAAGCCCCGGTCGGCGCAGCGGCGGTAGAAGCGGGCCAGCACCGCCAGCTCGGAGAGCGGGAACCGCCAGTTCAGCGCGGCACCGTCCTGGTTGCGGAGCTTGCGCAGCCGGGTCTCCAGCCACCGCAGCTGGGCGTCGGCCAGCCGGCTGTCGGACAGCGCGTCCCGCAGCACCGTGCTCACCGAGTCGAAGCTGACCACGTCGCCGTGGATGGTGTGGTTGGTGACGAACTGCTCCAGCCCGCCGGCGACCCAGGCGCAGCCGTCCGGGTCGATCACCGGGTCCTCGTCCTCGGCGGCCGCGTCGGTGGCGTAGAGCACCCCGTCCAGACCGAGCAGCAGGTCCACCAGGTCGATGTACGCGGTCGCCCGGACCGTCCCGGTGTTAGCGATATGTCCCGCCAGTGCGGCGGTCGGGGCCGCCACCTCCGGGGCCTCGGCCAGCTCACCGAAGTCCACGAACTCGGCCGGCGCGACCGGATCGTAGAACCTGCCCGTACGCGGCCAGGCCACGGCGACGTTGTCCAGCCCCATCGGGCGTTTCTCCCTTCCTCGTACGGACGCCCGCCCCGCCCCCCACCGGCGCGTCGACGCCGAGTGAGGCTACGGCACCCAGGCGTTCCGGCGCGACCCCTGAAGGGTCAGATTTCCGGCCGGCCCGCGTACCGCCGCTCGACGGCCCGTCTGGCGGGCCGGTCCCGGAACCCGGTGGAGGGGATTGCACGCCCCGAAATTCGGGCGCTGGCGGCCACGCGAGGGGGTGCCGTGCGGAGGTTCTGTCGCCGCCGCACAGTAAGATTGACGTGAGAACGGGCACCCCGTCGGCGAAGCCACGGGCGGGCATCCGCGGTCGTGCCGGCGGAGGGAGGACAACAGGGTGGCAGCTCCGAAGCAGGAGGGTTACACCGCAGGTTCGATCACTGTGCTGGAAGGGCTGGAGGCGGTCCGGAAGCGCCCCAGCATGTACATCGGCTCCACCGGTGAGCGGGGGCTGCACCACCTGGTGACGGAGGTGGTCGACAACGCGGTGGACGAGGCGCTGGCCGGCTTCTGCGACACCATCGACGTGGTGCTGCTGGCCGACGGCGGGGTGCGGGTGGTAGACAACGGCCGGGGCTTCCCGGTCGACCTGCACCCGAAGCTGAAGAAGCCGGGGGTGGAGGTGGCGCTGACCGTCCTGCACGCTGGCGGCAAGTTCGACGGCAAGGCCTACCAGGTCTCCGGCGGGCTGCACGGGGTCGGGGTGTCGGTGGTGAACGCCCTGTCCACCCGGCTGGAGGTGGAGATCCACAAGGACGGCCGGGTCTGGCGCCAGTCCTACCGGCAGTCCAAGCCCGGCCCGCTGCAGAAGGGTGAGGCGACCCGCCGGACCGGGTCCGAGGTCGCGTTCTGGCCGGACCCGAAGATCTTCGAGACCACCGAGTTCTCGTTCGAGACGATCACCCGGCGGCTACAGGAGATGGCGTTCCTGAACCGGGGGCTGACCATCCACGTCCGGGACGACCGGGTGGTCGGCGACGACGGCAAGCACCGCGAGGTGACCTACCTCTACAAGGGTGGCATCGCCGACTTCGTCAAGCACCTCAACCAGACCAAGACGCCGATCCACCGGTCGGTGATCGAGTTCGGGGCCGACGGCGACAACATGTCGCTGGAGATCGCGATGCAGTGGAACGAGTCGTACGGCGAGTCGGTCTACACGTTCGCGAACACCATCAACACCCACGAGGGCGGCACCCACGAAGAGGGGTTCCGGGCCGCGCTGACCTCGGTGGTCAACCGGTACGGCGCCGACAAGAAGCTGCTCAAGGGCGACGAGAAGCTCACCGGCGAGGACGTCCGGGAGGGGCTGGCCGCGATCGTGTCGGTGAAGATGGCGCACCCGCAGTTCGAGGGCCAGACCAAGACCAGGCTCGGCAACACCGACATGCGTAGCTTCGTGCTGAAAACCTGCAACGACTGGCTGGTCGACTGGTTCGACCGGAACCCGGGCGAGGCGAAGACCATCATCACCAAGGCGTCGCAGGCGTCGCGGGCCCGGATCGCGGCGGCGCAGGCCCGCAAGCTCGCCCGCCGCAAGTCGCTGCTGGAGTCCGGGTCGATGCCCGGGACACTGGCCGACTGCCAGTCCACCGACCCGCGCGAGTGCGAGCTGTTCATCGTGGAGGGTGACTCCGCCGGTGGGCCGGCCAAGCAGGGCCGGGATCCGCGGGTGCAGGCGATCCTGCCGATCCGCGGGAAGATCCTCAACGTCGAGAAGTCCCGGATCGACAAGATCCTCAAGAACAACGAGGTGCAGGCGATCATCACCGCGTTGGGTACGGGCATCCATGACGACTTCGACGTCGCGAAGCTGCGCTATCACCGGGTGATCCTGATGGCCGACGCGGACGTGGACGGGCAGCACATCCAGACCCTGCTGCTGACCTTGCTGTTCCGGTTCATGCGGCCGCTGCTCGAGCTCGGCCACGTCTACCTCGCGTCCCCGCCGCTCTACAAGATCAAGTGGAACAAGAAGGGCGACGACGCGCAGTACGCGTACTCCGACCGGGAGCGGGACGGGCTGATCGCGCTGCGCCAGGAGCGCAAGCCGAACGCGAAGCCGGACGACATCCAGCGGTTCAAGGGTCTCGGTGAGATGAACTACCCGGAGCTGTGGGAGACCACGATGAACCCGGCCACCCGGACCCTGCGCCACGTGACTCTCGACGACGCCGCAACCGCGGACGAGCTGTTCAGCGTCCTGATGGGAGAGGACGTCGAGGCCCGCCGCTCGTTCATCCAGCGCAACGCCAAGGACGTGCGGTTCCTTGACATCTAGCAGCCCGGCGCCCGCCGCGCCGTCCCCGGCCGGGCGGGGGCCGAGCCATGCCTGTGTTCCTGTGTGGAAGGTGAGACAGTGACAGATCCGACAGTTCCCGCGGACTCCCCGACCGACTCCCCCGCCGACGCGGCGCCGGAGGGGGGCGGCATCGAGGGGGCAACGCCGGAAGACCTGGCGCTGGGGCGGGGCCGCGTCGAGCCGGTCGGGATCGAGGTCGAGATGCAGCACTCGTACCTCGACTACGCGATGAGCGTGATCGTCAGCCGGGCGCTGCCAGACGTGCGGGACGGCCTCAAACCGGTGCACCGTAAGATCCTCTGGGGGATGTTCGACGGCGGCTACCTGCCCGACCGCGGCTACGTGAAGTGCGCCCGGGTGGTCGGTGACGTGATGAGCAACTACCACCCGCACGGTGACCTTGCGATCTACGACGCGCTGGTCCGGATGGGACAGCCGTGGTCGTTGCGCTACCCGCTGATCGACGGCAACGGCAACTTCGGCTCGCCCGGAAATGATCGACAAGCGGCGATGCGCTACTGCCT
The DNA here is from genome assembly GCA_009377645.1 of Micromonosporaceae bacterium. GTDB lineage: Bacteria > Actinomycetota > Actinomycetes > Mycobacteriales > Micromonosporaceae > Natronosporangium. The sequence goes on from WHTQ01000005.1 coordinate 11,646, forward strand.
GTCCGGGGACGCCCTGGTGCGCACCGCTGAAGGCACGCTACGGATCGACGAAATCGTCCCCGATGCGCGACCGAACTCGGACAACGCCATCGACCTCAAGGTCCACGATCGCAACGGCGACCTGGTACGGGCCAGCAAGCTGTTCCACTCCGGTGAGCACCCGACGTTGCGGGTGCGTACCCGGGAAGGGTACGAACTGACCGGTACGCACAACCATCCGGTGTTGTGTCTGGTCAACGCCGGAGGCGTGCCAACCCTGCGGTGGAAGCTGTTGGACGAAATCAAGTCCGGCGACCGGGTTGTCCTGCAACGGACAGTTCACGACGAGTTCGGGCATCCGATGCTGGAGCACGTCGAGTCAGCCGTTCTCGCGGGCGCGTTCGTGAGCGAGGGGTTCGTATCGGAGGACCGCGCCGGGTTCAACAACATCGACCAGGACTACTTCGGTCGGGTCCTCGCCGCGTTCGATCTGGCGGTCGGTGGGCGACGGTACGTCTACCAACGAACGATCGCCTCGGGTAGCGTGCTGTTCGAGTTGGACGTTCAGAACCTCTCCGCGCTCCGCCGGAGTGTGCTTGGTGAGCTGATCGGAAGCCGGAGTGCGGACAAGTTCGTGCCGACGTTCGTGTGCCGGGGCACACCAGCGGTCAAACGGGCCTTCCTGCAGTCGCTGTTCGAAGGTGACGGGTCGTCTTCCCTGCTGCCGCGGAACACTATCCAGATCTCGTACTCGACGCGGAGTGACCGGCTCGCCAGAGAGGTTCAACAGCTGCTGCTGGAGTTCGGCGTGGTTTCCCGGCAGTGTCACTACCAGAACGGTGAGATCAAGGTAGTCGTCACGAACCGGCGGGATGCCCGGATCTTCGCCCAGTCGATCGGCTTCCTGGGACGCAAGCAGATCAAGCTCGAAGCCGACTTAGCGACCATCCCGTACCGGAGCGTGGCGCTGAGCAAGGATCACGTACCGCATCTCGCTGAGTTCATCCGGCGGGACGGTGCGGACCAGGTCCGGGATCGCAACTGGCTGCGGCTTCACAACGTCGACCGGATCGAGCGCTGGGAGTCGCGCCGCCTCGAGATCGCGGCCCATATCACCAATCCCGAGGTGCTGGAGGTGGCGGAACCGCTGGTCGACGGCCGCTTCTACTACGCCGAGGTGGCATCGGTCAGGGACGCTGGTGTGCAGCCCGTCTACAGCCTCCGGGTCGACTCCGACGACCACGCCTTCGTCACCAACGGGTTCGTCAGCCACAACACGGAGTGCCGGCTGGGCGCGCTGACCATGGGGATGCTGCAGGACATCCGCGAGGGCACGGTCGACTTCGTTCCGAACTACGACGGCCGGTCGGAGGAACCGGTGGTGCTGCCGGCCCGGTTCCCGAACCTGCTCGTGAACGGCTCGGAAGGGATCGCGGTCGGGATGGCCACCAAGATCCCGCCGCACAACCTGGGGGAGATCGCGGCCGCGGTGCAGTGGTGCCTGGCCAACCCGGAGGTCGACGAGGCGACCACGCTCGAGGAGCTGCTGAAGCTGGTCAAGGGACCGGACTTCCCGACCTACGGGCTGATCGTTGGCACCACCGCCATCCAGGACGCGTACCGCACCGGCCGCGGCGCGATCCGGATGCGGGCGGTGGTCGACGTGGAGGAGGACCCGAAGGGCCGCTCGCTGCTGGTCGTGTCCCAGCTCCCGTACCAGGTGAACCCGGACAACCTCGCCCAGCGCACGGCCGAGCTGGTCAAGGAGGGCAAGCTGGCCGGGATCGCCGACATCCGGGACGAGTCCTCCGGCCGGACCGGGATGCGGATCGTGGTCGTGCTGAAGCGGGACGCCATCCCGAAGGTCGTGCTGAACAACCTCTACAAGCACACCCAGCTGCAGGAGACGTTCGGCGCGAACATGCTGGCGCTGGTCGACGGCGTGCCCCGGACTCTGAACCTGGCCCAGTTCATTCGGCACTACGTGGCGCACCAGATCGAGGTGATCCAGCGTCGCACCGCGTACCGGCTGCGCAAGGCCGAGGAGCGCGCGCACATCCTGCGTGGCTACGTCAAGGCGCTGGACATGCTGGACGAGGTGATCGCGCTGATCCGGCGCTCGCCCACCGCGGAGGAGGCGCGTACCGGCCTGATCCAGCTGCTGGACGTGGACGAGATCCAGGCCACCGCGATCCTGGACCTGCAGCTGCGGCGGCTGGCGGCGCTGGAGCGCCAGAAGATCATCGACGAGCTGGCCGAGATCGAGCTGAAGATCGCCGACCTGAAGGACATCCTGGCCAAGCCGGAGCGGCAGCGGCAGATCGTGTCGGAGGAGCTGGCCGGGCTGGTCGAGAAGTTCGCCGACGAGCGGCGCACGAAGATCGTCCCGTTCGATGGCGAGGTCTCGATGGAGGACCTGATCGCCCGGGAGGACGTGGTCGTGACGATCACCCGGACCGGGTACGCGAAGCGCACCCGGTCCGACCTCTACCGGTCCCAGCGGCGCGGCGGGAAGGGGGTGTCCGGAGCGACGCTGCGCCAGGACGACATCGTCAGCCATTTCTTCGTCAGCTCCACCCACGACTGGATCCTGTTCTTCACCAACAAGGGGCGGGTCTACCGGGCGAAGGCGTACGAGCTGCCGGAGGCGAGCCGGAGCGCCCGCGGCCAGCACGTGGCGAACCTGATGGCGTTCCAGCCGGACGAGCAGATCGCCCAGGTGATCAAGATATCGAACTACCAGGTGGCGCCGTACCTGGTGCTCGCCACCCGCAGCGGGCTGGTGAAGAAGACCGCGCTGGCCGAGTTCGACTCCAGCCGCACCGGCGGAATCATCGCGATCAACCTGCGGGACGGCGACGAGCTGGTCGGCGCGCAGCTGATCGCACCGGAGGACGACCTGCTGCTGGTGAGCAAGAACGCGCAGGCGATCCGGTTCCCGGCCGAGGACGAGACGCTCCGCCCGATGGGGCGGGCGACCTCCGGCGTGATCGGCATGCGGTTCGGCGAGGATGATGAGCTGCTGGCCATGGAGGTGGTCCGGGAGGGCATGGATGTGCTGGTGGCGACCGGTGGCGGGTACGCCAAGCGGACGCCGATCGAGGTCTACCCGGTGCAGGGGCGAGGCGGTAAGGGCGTGCTCACGGCTAAGATCACGGAACGCCGCGGCGAGCTGGTCGGGGCGGTCGTGATCAACCAGGCGGACGAGCTGTTCGCGATCACCAGCAACGGCGGAGTTATGCGGACTCCGGTGAAGCCGGTGCGAAGAACCCGCGATCGGAACACAATGGGGGTCAAGCTGATGAACCTCCCCGAGGGGGTGACCCTCGTGGCCATCACTCGAAACGCGGACGAACCGGACGAACAGGACTAACGTGATGACGGAGACAACGGCGACCACGGGGACCTCGACCAGTCCGGTCGAGACGGCATCCGCCGAAGACTCAGCCATCCCGGAGGTGGCAGCACCGCCGCCGGGTCCGCCCGCCGAGGCTGCGGACCCGGACCGGCCGGAGGTGGTCCTCGCCGGCGGTGGCGAGCAGCGGTTGGCGATCCCGGGCGCCGTGGCGACGGAGGACACCGCCGACCCCGGAGCCGGTACGGGTGGCGGGTCGGCCGCTCCGGAGAGCTGGCCCGGTCCGGCCGGCGGGGCTCCTGCGCCGGATGCTCCGTCAGCCCCGTCAGCCCCGTCAGCCCCGTCAGCCCCGTCAGCCCCGTCAGCCCCGTCAGCCCCGTCCGTCCCGGATGGCTGGTCCCGGTCGGATGGCTGGTCCGCTCTCGCCCTCGCCGGCCGGGTGGCGTCTGCCGGTCGAGCTGAGTCGGCCGAGCAGGAAGGATCGGCCGGACAGTCCGGACAGCCCGCCCCAGCGGGACCGACCGAGCCGGTTGAGCGGGCCGAGCGGTCGGGCCCGGCCGGTGGGCCGGCCGAGGCGCGCGGTTACTTCACCTCACGGCCGGCGTTCACCCGGCCACCGGGGATGGCACCTCCGCCGGACCAGCTCGACCCGGAGGCACCCGCCGGTCCCGAGCCGGATCCGGGCGTGCCGGTGGGGGCACCGTTCAACCTCCCCGACGCGTACCCGGGCAGCACTGCGGTTTCACCCGCGGCGGCACCTCCCCGGGTGACCGGCCGGGCCACCCCGAGTGCGGTGACCGTCCGCCCGATCGGCGCCACCAGTGCCGGCATCGCGGTGGGCGCCGCTACGGTGGCCCCGCGGATGCGTCCCCGGCCGGCCGTGACTCCCCGGGGTCCGCGTCGCGCGCGGTTGGGCGTCAAGCGGATCGATCCGTGGTCGGTGATGAAGTTCTCGTTCGCCGTGTCACTGGTGATGTTCATCGTGATGATCGTGGCGGCCTCGGTGCTCTACCTGGCGCTGGAGGCGATGGGAGTTTTTGAAAGCGTCAACACCACGATCGCCGACCTGGTCGACGCCGGCGGGGGGGAGAGCGGCGAGACCTTCCGGATCACCGCGCAGGGCGTGATCGGAGCCTCGGCGGTGCTCGGGGCGCTCAACGTCCTGCTGTTCACGTCCCTGGCCACGCTAGGCGCGTTCATCTACAACGTCTGCGCTGACCTGGTCGGCGGAGTCGAGGTCACGCTGGCCGAGCGGGACTGACCGGAGCGGCAATCCGGGTTGGGGCGGGTCGGCCGGATGCGGTAACGTTGCTCGGCGCGTGGGGCTATAGCTCAGTCGGTTAGAGCGCAGAGCTGATAACTCTGAGGTCGCTGGTTCGATTCCAGCTAGCCCCACTTCCCACGAACCGGGAGGTGCCCTCCATGTGGAAGAAGCTGCTCATCGTCGCCGGCGCCGTCGGCCTGGCCGCGTTGGTCGCGAAGAAGGTCAAGTCCGCCAACGACGAGCGGGCGCTGTGGCACGAGGCCACCACCGCACCCGACCTGCGCTAGCCAGCTCCACCGGCACTCGACCGGGGCCGTAGCTCAATCTGGCAGAGCACCGCCTTTGCAAGGCGGGGGTTAGGGGTTCAAGTCCCCTCGGCTCCACCAGCCAAAACGGCTGTGGATCTTAGCGGCTGGTACAGCCATTGGTACAGCCAAGCGTCATCCCGACCCCTTCCTGAGCGCCCTGTCGATCACGAAGGCAGCCTCCCACGCCCGCGCGGGCAGGACGTGCCCGTACGTGTCGGCGGTCAGCCGGATGGTGGAGTGCCCGAGTAGCTCCATCACCGTCCGCAGCTCGACGCCATCGTCAAGCAGGAACGTCGCGAAGGCATGTCGAAGATCATGGAGCCGGAGCCAGGAGAGGCCGGCACGGCTCCGCAACTGCTCGAACGGGCGGTTAACGTTGTGCGGCTCCATCGGAGTCCCGATCACGCTGGCGAACGCGAGGCCCAGGTCATGCCACGCTTCACCGGCCCGCAACCGCTCCTCGGCCTGGCGCGCCCGCTGTTGCTTGAGCGCGCGTACCGCGAGCTTCGAGAGCGGCAGTGGCCGGGCCGAGCGGTGCGTCTTCGGCGGAACCGTGGTCAGGCGGCCGTTGACGCGCTGGAGGGTCTGCCGGACGTGGAGCACCTTGCCGTCCAGGTCGATGTCCGCCCAGCGCAATCCGAGCACTTCACCGCGGCGTAGACCGGTCGCGAGGACGACCACGTACAGCGGCTCCAGACGGTCACCGGCAATTGCCGATAGCAGAGCCTTCGCCTCTTCATGCGTCAGAGCCCGCCGCTCGCTGCGCGAAAGACCCGGTGGCTTCGCCGCCTTAGCGACATTGCGTGGTACCAGGTCCATTCGCTCCGCATCGGACAGCGCCACTCGAAGCACGCCGTGAATCTTGACTATCGTGGCGGGTGCCGCCTTCGCCTTGAGGCTGGTCAGGAAGCGCTGCACCTGCCGCGCCGTCAGCTTGTCGAGCTTGATGCCGCCCAACGCCGGGATCAAATGTGTGTCGATCACTTCGCGGTATCGGCGAAGGGTCGAGGCTCGCGTCTCGTCGTGCGCCTTGACGTCCTGCAACCACTCCGTGAGCCAGGCCGCCAGGGTGCGAGGCGGGGCGGTGAGGTCGACACCGAGTCGCAACTGCCGGCGCAGCTCATCGCGCTTACGGATCACCTCCGCTTCGGTCGTGGCGTACACGTACTTCCGGCGCCGCTTCCCGCTTACCCACCCGAGATCGACGGCCGCCGCCCAGAGTCCCGGACGCTGGCCGGGGCGCGGGCGGCTTCCCGCACCACCATCCGATGGCCCGCATAGACACGATCATGGGGCCGTCGCTGGGCCGTCTCGGGCCGTGGCCGGCCGTCAGATGCCACCCAGCGATGACCAGCGTTGACCGTCGATGCCAGATGAAACCGCAGGTCACAGATGTCAGTGGCACGCCGGCAAGGGGTGCGACGGACGAGTCGGCCTGTACGCCGGATCTGATCTCCGCATTCAGGTGACCGAGCTTGGGGGCGGAACGTCGAGCTGTTTGCAGATGGCGCGTACGGTTCCAGGCCGTATCTCCTGGTGGCGCGGGACCGAGGACGGCTGTCCGCCTGGCCCTCGCCACTTGGCGTGGTTGCCACCCTCGCCGATGAAGCGGCAGCCATGATCGAGCAGGTGGCGCTCAAGATCGCGGCGCTTCACGCGGCGTAGGTGAGGGTCAAGGAGTCGCTGTCGGCCTGATCGGGCTGGCCGCCGGTGAACGCCTCGTCGGGGGTGAGCACGACCTGGAGGGCATCCAGCACGTTCTCCCGCGCCTCCTGGCGGGTACGGCCCTCGCTGATGGCAGCGGGGATCTCGGCGATCTGGGCGGTTACCCAGCCGTCGCCGGCATCCGTGTACCGGATGGTCAGGCGCACCTGTCCCGTCATGGCATCCAGGCTACCGCGCGGGTGCGACGGCGTCGCCGAGCCGCATCCAGGCGGTCTCCGCGTGGCCGGCGGTACAGCCATTGGTACAGCCAAGCCGGCCGGCAGCCGCCCCGTGGCCAGGCACCCGCCGACAGGACGTGTAGGTCAGCGGCCATGGCCGACACCCACCGACAGCCGGCGCGATCTTTGCAAGGCGGGGGTTGCGGGTTCAAGTCCCGCCGGCTCCACCAGCCAAAACGGCTGTGGATCTTGGCGGCTGGTACAGCCATTGGTACAGCCAAGCGTCATCCCGACCCCTTCCTGTCGCGAAGGCAGCCTCCCGCGCCCGCGCGGGCAGGACGTGCCCGTACGTGTCGGCGGTCAGCTCATCCAGCTCGGCTACCAGCTCGCCGTACCGCTCACCGGCGAGGTCGATGTCGATGCGCCGTTCCAGCGCCGCGAGCCGGCGTTCGAGCAGCCGTGGCGACTGGGTCTCCAGCCACGCCGACTGTATTCCGTCGAACGGCGTGCCGCGCCACAGCGAAGCCGCCTCGCACAGCAGCTTCCGCTCGGCGACCGGGTCGGCCGCCACCGCTGCCGCCTCCAGCAACCGCACGAACCGCACCGCGTCGACCTGGTCGGGCTCGACGGGCAGGCGGTAGCCGGATGGCTCGGTCGCGACCGTCGCCGCGCCCAACGCGGCACGCAGCCTCGTCACGCACACTTGTACGCCCCGCCGGGTGTCCGCGGGCGGCTCCTCTCCCCATAGCGGGGTGGCGAGCTGGTCGACCGAGACCACCCGACCCGCCGACATGGCGAGTGCCGCCAGCAGGATCCGCAGCCGGCCGCTGGTCAACGCGGCCGGCCGGGCGCCCATCCGCACCTCGAACGGCCCGAGCAGGTGCACCTCAAGCTCTGGTGACCCGGCAGCCGCGGCTCCGACCGCCATCGTGCCCCCCGTCGATAACACCCGCTATGGCCCTCCATTAAGACGATCATGCCGACGCAGACGGTTGCCAGCCGGGCAGCGGGTAGATTGCGGCGGTGACGTGGGAAGGAACCGGGTACGGTGCGGGCGTGGATCGGCTCGACCAGGACCTCGCCGCGTACTACGACCAGGATGCCGCCGCGCGAGCGGCCCGTGAGCTCGACCCGGAGCGGGTGGCCCGCCGCGCGGAGTTCGTGGCACTCCTGCTCGCCGAGGGCCGGCGCACGGTGCTGGAGGTCGGCACCGGCCCGGGGCGAGACGCCGCGGCGTTCATCGCCGCCGGGCTGGCGGTCGCGGGAGTCGACCTCTCGCGGGAGCACGTACGGCTGGCCCGGCAGGCCGGTGTCGACGCCCACCAGGCGTCGGTGCTCGCGATGCCGTTCCCGCCCCGCTCCTTCGACGCCGGCTGGACCATGAGCACCCTGCTCCACGTACCAGACGACCAGTTCGCGGCGGCGCTCGACGCGATCGCCGCCCGGCTGGTCGACGGCGCGCCGCTCGCGGTCGGGCTGTGGGGCGGGCGGGACCACGAGGGGCGCAGCGACCGGGATACGATCGAGCCGCCGCGCTTCTTCAGCAGCCGTACCCACGAACGGGCGCGGGCGATGCTCAGCCGGGTCGGCCGGGTGGAGCGCTTCGACACCTGGGCTGGCGCCAGGACCACCGACTGGGAGTACCAGTGGGCGGTGGTCCGGATCGCCCGACCGCCGGCGCCGCTCACGCCACCCCGGCCGGGCGGAACTGCACGCTGACCCGCGGCCCGACCGGCCGGGCGGTCTTCGGGACGGCGTGCTCCCAGGTGCGCTGGCAGGACCCGCCCATCACCACCAGATCGCCGTGACCGAGCGGGAACCGCAGGCTGGTGCCGCCGCCGCGGGGGCGCAGCAGCAACGGCCGCGGCGCGCCGAACGAGACGATCGCCACCATCGTGTCCACATGCGCCGATCGCCCGAGCGTGTCGCCGTGCCAGGCGACGCTGTCGCGGCCGTCCCGATACAGGCACATGCCGGCGGTCAGGAACGGCTCGCCGAGCTCGCCGGCGTAGTGCGCGGTGAGCCGGCGCCGCGCCTCGGCTAGCACCGGGTGGGGCAGCGGCTCGTCCTCGCCGTACCACCGCAGCAGCCGCGGGACGGCCACCACCCCGTCGTACATCCGGCGGCGCTCGGCGCGCCAGTCAACCTCCGCCAGCAGGGTCGCCAAGACCGCGTCGGAGCCGCCTACCCAGCCCGGCAGGTGGTCGACCCAGGCGCCCCGGCTCAGCTCGCGGCGCGCCAGCCGCCCGGCCAGCGCCGACAGGCCGGGGCCGGCCGGCTGGCCGGGTGGGGCCAGCTCCAGCAGGGAGGGCTGGTACGCGCCGGGCGTCACGGCGCCCACTCTACCCGCTCTCTCGTACGCCTGTGCGGTGCTCAGCTGGTCTGGAGCAGCGCGATGCCGGCGACCACGGCGGCGGTGGCGACCAGCCGGCTCACCCGGAACGGTTCCCGGAACACCAGCGTGCCGATCGCCGCGGCGAACAGCAGGCTGGTTTCCCGCAGCGCCGAGACCAGCGGCAGCGGCGCCCGGCTCTGCGCCCACACCACGATCGCGTACGCGACCAGCGAGAGCACGCTACCGAGCAGGCCGAGCGGGGCCGACCGGCGGATCGCCCGGCCGAACTCGCGGCCGGACCCGGGGCCGGACCCGCGGCGGGACCCGCGGCCGGCCAGGGCCACGCTGACCGCCAGCACCAGCCCGCTTTCCAGCAGGAACAGCCACGCGAGGTAGCTCAGCGGCTGCCCGGCCTGCCGCACCCCCACCCCGTCGACCAGCGTGTACGCGGCGATCACCACCCCGGTCGCCGCGGCGAGCCCGAGCCCGGAGCCGATCCGGGGCCGGCCGCCGCCCCGAGTGAACACCAGCCCGGTCAGCGCCACCGAGACCACCGCCACGCCGGCGAGCTGGCCACCGGTGAGCCGTTCCCCGAGCACTCCCAGCGAGACCACCGTGACCAGCATCGGCGGCAGCCCCCGGGCCAGCGGGTAGACCTGGCCGAACTCGCCGTGCCGGTACGCCCGCACCAACAGCAGCAGGTACCCGGTCTGCAGCACCGACGAGCCGGCGATGAACGGCCAGGCAGCCGGCTCTGGCAGCGGCAGCAGCACCACCCCGACCGCGCCGCCGACCAGCCCGACCACGCCGAACAGGCCGGCGGCCACCCGCGGATCCGGGATCGCCTTGGCGATCGCGTTCCAGCTGGCGTGCAGGATCGCCGCCCCGAGCAGCGCCCCGAACACGATCGCGGACATCGCGGCCGACACTACTGCGCGGCGGTGGCAGGATCGGAGACGTGTTAGGAACCCTGAAGACCGAACTGGCCGGAGCGCGGCCGGACCTGCTCGCCCCACCGGTGATCGCCGCACTGGCCGCCTGGCCGGACGCCCCGGAGGAGGTGCTGGTCGCCCCGATCGACCCGGAGCTGGCCGACACCGCCGCGTTCTGCCAGGCGTACCAGGTCGGCCTGGAGATCTCCGCGAACTGCGTGGTGGTGGTGGGCAAGCGGGGCGGCGAGGCGCGGTACGCGGCGTGCGTGGTGCTCGCCACCACCCGGGCGGATGTGAACGGGGTGGTCCGCCGGCACCTGGACGTCCGGAAGGCAAGCTTCGCGGTGGCCGATGACGCGGTGGCCCGGACCGGGATGGCCTACGGCGGCATCACCCCGATCGGGCTGCCGGCGGACTGGCCGATCCTGGTCGACATCAGGGTGGTGGAGTCGCCGATCGTGGTGGTCGGCTCCGGCGTGCGGCACAGCAAGCTCGCCCTCCCGGGCCGGTCGCTCGCGACGCTGCCCGGCGCCGAGGTGCTGGCCGGTCTAGCCGGCCCGGCCGGCTAGCTCGGGCGGCGGGGGGCGAGCACGGCCGGGAGGTCGGCCAGCGGGAGGTCGGCGCGCTCGCTGGAGGCGCGGGTACGCAGCTCCGCGTACCCCTCGGCGAGCCGGCGCCCGAGCACCAGCACCCGCGGGACGCCCAGCAGCTCGGCGTCGGTGAACTTGACGCCGGCGGAGACTCCGGGGCGGTCATCGAGCAGCACCCGCAGGCCGGCTCCGGTCAGGGTTTCGGCGAGCTGCTCGGCGGCGGCCAGCTGGGCGGCGCCGGTGGGGACCAGGTGCACGTCGCACGGGGCGATGGCGGCGGGCCAGACCAGGCCGGCGTCGTCGTGGTGCTGTTCGGCGACGGCCGCCATCACCCGGGAGATCCCCAGTCCGTAGCAGCCCATGGTGACCCGGATCGGGGCGCCATCCGGGCCCAGCGCGTCCAGCCCGAACGCGTCCGCGAACCGCCGCCCGAGCTGGAAGACGTGCCCGACCTCGATCCCGCGCCGGATCTCCAGCGCACCCTGCGAGCAGGCCGGGCACGGGTCGCCGGCCCGGACGGTGGCCGCCTCGATCGTGCCGTCCGGGGTGAAGTCGCGGCCGCAGACCACCCCGGTGGCGTGCCGGCCCGGCTCGTTGGCGCCGGTCAGCCAGGCGGTGCCGGGCGCCACCCGCGGGTCTACCAGGTACCGCACCCCAGCCTTGCCGAGCACCTGCGGGCCGAGGTAGCCACGGACCAGCTCCGGCCGGGCCGGCCAGTCCTCGAACATGGTGACGGTGGCCGGATGCAGCACCGCCCCCAGCCGCTTCAGGTCCACGTCCCGGTCGCCGGGCACCCCGATCACCAGCAGGTCGGCTTCTGGGGCACCAGGTCCCCGTACCTCCACCGCCACGTTCTTGAGGGTGTCGGCGGCGGTCCAGTCGTCCCGCCCGCCGAGCTCGCGAGCGTTCGCCATGTCGACCAGGGTCTCGATGGTCGGGGTGTCCGGGGTGTCGTGCACCTGCATTGGCGGCGCGCTGGCCGGGTCGGTCGGCTCCGGGGCCGGTGTGGTGACCGCTTCGGTGTTCGCCGCGTACCCGCAGGTGGTGCACCCGACGAAGGTGTCCTCCCCGGCGGGCGCCTCGGCCAGGAACTCCTCGCTGCGGGACCCGCCCATCGCCCCGGACAGCGCCGCCACGGTGGTGTAGGTCAGCTCCAGCCGGTCGAAGATCCGCTGGTACGCGGCGCGGTGCGCGGCGTAGGAGTCCTCCAGCCCGGCCCCGTCCAGGTCGAACGAGTAGGAGTCCTTCATCAGGAACTCCCGCCCGCGCAGCAGCCCGCCTCGGGGACGGGCCTCGTTGCGGAACTTGGTCTGGATCTGGTAGAGCGTCACCGGGTAGTCCCGGTAGGAGGAGTAGAGGTCTTTGACCAGGAGGGTGACCATCTCCTCGTGGGTCGGGGCCAGCAGGTGCTCGGCGCCGCGCCGGTCCTGCAGCCGGAAGATGTCCTCGCCGTATTCGGTCCACCGGCCGGAGGTCTGGTACGGCTCGGCGGGTAGTAGTGCCGGGAAGTGGACCTCCTGCCCGCCGATCGCGGTCATCTCGGCGCGTACCAGCTCGGCGATCCGGTCCAGCACCAGCTTGCCCAGCGGCAGGAAGGTGTAGCCGCCGGGGGCGGCCCGTCGGATGTAGCCGGCCCGCACGAGCAGCCGGTGGCTGGGGACCTCGGCGTCGGCCGGGTCTTCGCGCAGGGTCCGCAGGAACAGCGTGGACATCCGAAGTAACCGCATCAGGCCAGGGTACGGGCGGCGGGCTTGGCCGGTCGAACCGATATGCCGGGGCCTGCACTCGGATTCGAGTGCAAAAAAGGTGCTGGGCCGCGTCCAGCTCCGCCTCCTCCACCCGCAGCTCGTAGCCTCCGCTATGGAGGCGCAGCCGGTGCCCGAGGACTTTCCGCAGCGCCGCCACGTGGGTGCGCAGGTTGCTGCGTGCCGAGCACGGCGCCGGGGTACGGCCATGTGACCAGCCCCACACTCTGTGTCGTGAACTACGCGCATCACCCGGTTGACCACTGCCGCGGCGAGGGTGACGGTCCACGCTGTACACCAGGTGGGCAGCCCGGCACCGGTCACCATCAATGGCAGCACCGCGAAGATCCGTCGCTACTCTGGGGACGTGGTGCGATGGGGCAGCTTCGTGGCGGTGGGGGACAGCTTCACAGAAGGCCTGGACGACCCGGATCCGGCCAACCCCGGCCGGTTCCGCGGCTGGGCCGACCTGGTGGCGGCGGCGCTGGCCGGGCAACAACCAGGCTTCGGGTACGCGAACCTGGCGGTCCGGGGCCGGCTGTTCCAGCGGGTGCTGGACGAGCAGCTGCCGCCGGCGCTGGCGATGGGCGCCGACCTGGTCAGCGTCGCCGCCGGCGGCAACGACGTGCTGCGCCGCCGGTTCGACCCGGACGCCCTAGCGGCCGGGCTGGAGGCGACGGTCGGGAAGCTGCGCGCCACCGTGGCGGACGTACTGCTGTTCAGGTTCGCCGACGTGACCGCCCGGCTGCCGGGGCGCCGGCTGACCAGCCCACGGGCGGCGGTGCTGACCCGGGCGGTGACCGAGACGGCGGCCCGGCACGGCGCGCTGCTGGTCGACGTGGCGGCAGATCGGGAGTTCGAGAACCCGGCGCTGTGGAGCGCCGACCGGCTGCATCTGTCCACGGCCGGGCACCACCGGGTGGCCGCGCTCGTGCTCACCGCGCTCGGGGTGGCACCCGACCCGCGGTGGTGGTCCGCGCCTCCGCGGCCACCGCTCCGGCCCTGGCCCGCGGCCCGGGCGGCGGACCTGGCGTGGGCCGGGCGGCACCTGGCGCCGTGGGTCCGGCGGCGGCTCACCGGCCGCTCGTCGGGCGACCTGGTGACCGCCAAGCGCCCGAACTTGTCCCCCGTCCACCCGCCGCCGTTACGGGGTGGTGGCGAGGTTCGCGAGCACCCGCTCGGCTAGCGCCCGGTCGCCGGTGATCCGGACCTCGTAGTCGGCCCGGGCCCCGCGCCCGCAGCTGAGTCGGGTGTACGCCTCCCAGCCCATCGTCAGGTGAGCTAGCGCCGGCTGGCCCGGCGCCACCAGCGAGCCCCGCCCGGTCTGGTCCACAGCCACCGCCACCGCCACGCTCACCTCCCCAGTGGTGGTCAGCCGGACCGTCGAACCAGGCGGCGCGCCGGCGCTCTTGGCCACGATCCGGGGAAAGGCCGCCACGAACAGGTCCCCTGCGATCGCGGCACCGGGACTGGCCAGGTTGCCGGGCCGCCCGACCGCCCGCCGGACATCCTGCTCGTGCACCCAGGCATCGACCACCCGGTTGCGCAGCAACAGATCCAGGGTGGCTGCCCGACCGGTTGCCAGGTAGGCGGGCTGCTCCGGGTCGATGCCGCCCCGGTCCAGCTCCACCCGGCGCCGCTCGTACACCTCCCGCAGCTCGTCCATGATCGCGGCCGGTGTCGCGTCGCGCCGGGCCAGCACCGGCTCCGCCGCCCAGCTGTCGATCCCCTGCTCGGGCAGCGGGTGGCCCTCGATCATCCACCACTCCCCGCCGATCAGGTGCGCGTACACGTCCTTGACGGTCCACTTGGGGCACTCGGTGGGCGCGGCCCACTGCGGGTCGGACAGCTGCCGGCCGAGCGACAGCATCGACTCGATCGCGTGCCGCCACGCCGCCACAGACCGGTAGACCGAGGACATGCCCGACAGCCTGCCCGGCGGCCGCTCCCCACGCAACCCCCGCCACGTCCCACCTGATGAACGCTCGTTCAGGTCGAGGGTGAGCTGCGGGTACGCTAACCGGATGACGATCGGGACGCCGGCGCGCCGGAGCAGCCGCCGGGAACAGATCCTGGGGATCGCCGTGCGGCTGTTCGCCGAGCGCGGCTACCACGGCGTGTCCATGGACGACATCGGGTCGGCGGCCGGGGTGACCGGTCCGGCGCTCTACCACCACTTCGCCGGCAAGGAGTCGATGCTGGTCGCTGCCCTGACCCCGGTCAGCCAGCGCCTGCTGGCCGGTGGCGAGCAGCGGGTGGCCGGGAGCGCCGGCGACTCGCGGGCCACGCTGGAGTCGCTGGTCGCGTTCCACGTCGAGTTCGCGCTGACCAACCCGGCGGTGATCGCGCTGCACCTGCACGAGCTGGACCGGCTGCCGGAGGAGCCGCGCCGGGAGATCCGCCGGCTGCAGCGGCAGTACGTGGAGGTGTGGGTGAACGTGCTCGAAGCGGTCCGCCCGGAGCTGTCCGGCGAGGATGCCCGGGTGCTCGCGCACGCCGCCTTCGGCCTGATGAACTCCACGCCGTTCATCGGCGGCGACGGGGACCGGCCGCGCCGGGCGGCGCTGCTGCGGGCCTCCGCGCTCGCCGCCTTGCTGGGCGCCAGGACCGCCGGAGGCGGTGCATGATCGAGTCGTTGCTGGTCGCCAACCGGGGCGAGATCGCCCGCCGGATCATCCGGACCGCCCGGCGGTTGGGCGTCCGCACCGTCGCCGTGCACTCCGAGCCGGACGCCGGCCTGCCGTTCGTGGCCGAGGCCGACCAGGCGGTGCCGCTCACCGGGCCGCACCCGGGGCAGGTCTACCGGGACGTGGACGCGCTGCTGGCCGCCGCCAAGGCGACCGGGGCGCAGGCCGTCCACCCCGGGTACGGCTTCCTGTCCGAGAATCCCCAGTTCGCGCGTGCCGTCCTGGACCAGGGCCTGACCTGGGTCGGACCGGGACCAGACGCGATCGCGGCGATGGGCGACAAGATCCGGGCGCGGAACCTGATGGCGGCGGCCGGGGTGCCGGTGGCGCCCGGCAGCACCGAGCCGGTGCCGGACCCGGCGGCGGCGGTCGCGGCCGCCGCAGAGATCGGATACCCGGTGATGGTCAAGGCCGCCGCCGGTGGCGGCGGGATGGGGATGGCGGTGGCCGCCGACGAGGCCGGGCTGCGCCGGGAGTACGAGAAGGTGGGCGGCTTCGCGCAGCGGATGTTCGGCGATCCGGCGATCTTGTTGGAGCGGTTCTTCCCGCGGGTGCGCCACGTGGAGGCGCAGATCCTGGGGCTGCCGGACGGCCGGGTGCTGGCGTACGGCGAGCGGGAGTGCTCGGTGCAGCGGCGCAACCAGAAGCTGGCCGAGGAGTCGCCGTCCCCGGCGCTCACGCCGCAGGCGCGGGCCGGGCTGCTGGCGGCGGCGGTCCGGGCCGGCGAGGCGGTCGGCTACCGCAACGCCGGCACGGTGGAGTTCCTGTTCGCCCCCGACACCGGGGAGTTCTTCTTCCTGGAGATGAACACCCGGCTGCAGGTGGAGCACCCGGTGACCGAGGCGGTCTACCAGATCGACCTGGTGGAAGCGCAGCTGCGGGTGGCCGCCGGTGAGCCGGTGCCGCAGCCGGCACTGGGCGCCCCGGTCGGGCACGCGATCGAGCTGCGGGTCAACGCCGAGGACCCGAAGCGGTTCCTGCCCGGCCCGGGCACCATCACCAGCTGGGTCGAGCCGACCGGGGACGGGGTCCGGGTGGACGCCGGGTACGCGGCCGGGAACACCGTCACCCCGCACTACGACTCGCTGCTGGCGAAGCTGGTGGTGCACGGCGCGGACCGCCCCCAGGCGCTGGCCCGGGCCCGGGCCGCGGTCGCCGGATTCGAGATCGCCGGGCCCAAGTGCAACCTGCCGTTCTTCGCCGAGCTGCTGGTCGACCCGGGGTTCGTGGCCGGGGACTACGACACCGGCATCGTGGCTGCACTCCGGCGCTGATCATGAGGTTGGGTACGCTGGATGGTGCCGACCATGTCCCTAGGTTCATGATCGACCGGAAGAGGGGGAGCGCATGGGGAGCGTGAGCATCCGCGAGGTCGGCCCCCGGGACGGGCTGCAGAACGAGGACCCGGTCCCGGTCGAGGCGAAGGTGCGGCTGCTGGACGCGCTCGGCCGCACCGGGGTACGCCGGATCGAGGCGGTCTCGTTCGTGCACCCACGGGCGATCCCGCAGATGGCGGACGCGGACGAGGTGTGGGACGCGGCCGACAAGGTCGACGGGGTGCGCTACTCGGCGCTGGTGCCAAACTCGCGCGGGGCGCAGCGGGCGCTGGCGGCCGGGTTCACCGAGGTCGAGGTGGTGGTCTCGGCCAGCGACACCCACAACCGGCGCAACGTCAACCGGTCCACGGAGGAGTCGCTGGACGACATCGCCGGGATGATCGGGGAGCTGCACCGGCACGGCGCCACCGCCGAGGTGATCATCTCGACCTCGTTCGGCTGCCCGTACGAGGGGGACGTGGACCCGGTCCGGGTGGCCGGGATCGTGGACCGGGTGGTGGCCGACGGCGCCGACCGGGTCTCGTTCGGCGACACCACCGGGATGGCCACCCCGCGCCGGGTCCGGGAGGTGGTCTCGCTGGTCCGGGACCGACAACCGGAGCTGCCGCTGCTGCTGCACTTCCACGACACCCGGGGCACCGCGCTGGCGAACATCCTGACCGCGCTGGAGCTCGGGGTAACCGAGTTCGACGCGAGCGTGGGTGGCCTCGGCGGCTGCCCGTACGCGCCGGGCGCGACCGGGAACGTGGCCACCGAGGAGGTGGTGCACATGCTGCACGACATGGGCATCGACACCGGCATCGACCTGGACACGCTGATCGAGGTCGCCGCGCTGGCCCAGGAGATCGTCGGCCGGGAGCTGCCCTCCGGCGTGCTGCGCGCCGGCCCTCGTACCCGCCTGGTAGCCGGATAGCCGGTCGGGCCTACCCACCCGCCGCGATGGTGGTAGCCTAACGATCGTTAAGCGATCCGGCTGGCCAGGGGGAGTTGGGGTGACGATCGAGGAGCGCGAGCTCGAGAAGCTGCGGGAGCGGGTGCGCGCGGGCGGCGCCGAGCGCTACCACGCGGCCAACGCGGCCCGTGGCAAGCTGTTCGCCCGCGAGCGGGTGGCCCGGCTGGCGGACGCCGGCTCGTTCGTCGAGGACGGGGCACTCGCCAACGCGCTGGCGGAGGGCCTGCCGGCCGACGGGGTGGTGACCGGGCAGGCCACCGTCGACGGGCGCCCGGTCTGCCTGATGGCCAACGACTCCACCGTCAAGGCCGGCTCCTGGGGGGCCCGGACGGTCGAGAAGATCATCCGGATCATCGAGCAGGCGTACGCGACCGGGGTGCCGATGGTCTACCTGGTCGACTCGGCCGGCGCCCGGATCACCGACCAGGTGGACCTGTTCCCGGGCCGGCGAGGGGCCGGGAAGATCTTCTGGAACCAGGTCCGGGCCTCCGGGTCGATCCCGCAGGTGTGCGCCCTGTTCGGGCCGAGCGCCGCCGGTGGCGCGTACATCCCGGCGTTCTGCGACGTGGTGGCGATGGTCGACGGCAACGCCAGCATGTACCTGGGCTCGGACCGGATGGTCGAGATGGTGACCGGCGAGAAGACCACTCTGGAGGAGATGGGTGGCGCCCGGGTGCACTGCACCGAGTCCGGGGTCGGGCACTTCCTATGCGCCGACGAGGACGAGGCGCTGGCGGTGGTCGGTCGCTACCTGTCCTACCTGCCGGCGAACTGGACCGGCCAGCCACCGGCCGCCACCCCCGCCCCGCCGGAGGAGATCGATCTGGCTTCCTTGATCCCGGAGCGGGATCGGCAGGCCTTCGACGCCCGGCGGTACGTGCGCGGGCTGGTCGACCGGGGCACCTTCTTCGAGATTCACGAGAAGTGGGCGCGGGAGGTGGCGGTCGGGTTCGCCCGGCTGGACGGCGCGGCGATCGGCGTGGTCGCCAACAACTCCCTCCACAAGGGAGGTGTCTTGTTCGTGGACTCGGCTGACAAGGTGACCCGGTTCGTGCAGCTGTGCGACGCGTTCAGCCTGCCGCTGCTGTTCCTCGCCGACGTCCCCGGGTTCATGGTCGGTGCCGCGGTGGAGAAGCAGGGGATCATCCGGCACGGTGCCAAGATGATCAGCGCGATCTCCGAGGCCACCGTGCCGAAGATCTGCGTGGTGCTGCGCAAGGCGTACGGCGCCGGGCTGTACGCGATGGCCGGGCCGGGCTTCGAGCCGGACGCGACGCTCGCGCTGCCGACCGCGAAGATCGCCGTGATGGGGGCGGAGGCGGCGGTGAACGCGGTCTACGCCAACAAGATCGCCGCTCTGCCCACTGAGGACGAGCGGGCGGCGTTCGTGGCCGGCAAGCGCCAGGAGTACGAGGCGGACATCGACATCGTCCGGCTGGCCAGCGAGCTGGTGGTCGACGCGGTGGTGCCGCCGCACGAGCTGCGCGGCGAGCTGGTGCGCCGGTTCGCACTCGCCCGCGGGAAGGACCGCCACTTCTCCCGCCGCCGCCACGGCGTGACGCCCACATAGGAGAGAGGACCGACCGATGCGGCTCAATGAGGAGCATCAGGCGCTGCGCGACAGCGTGCGCGACTTCGCCCGGGAGGTGGTCGCGCCGGTGATCGCCACCCACTACGAGGAGCACACCTTCCCGTACGAGATCGTCCGGCAGATGGGCAAGATGGGCCTGTTCGGCCTGCCGTTCCCGGAGGAGATCGGGGGGATGGGCGGCGACTACCTCGCGCTCTGCCTGGCGGTGGAGGAGCTGGCCCGGGTCGACTCGTCGGTGGCGGTCACGCTGGAGGCGGCGGTCTCGCTCGGTGCGATGCCGATCTACCGGTTCGGCACCGAGGAGCAGCGGCGGCGCTGGCTGCCGAAGCTGGTCACCGGTGAGGCGCTGGCCGGGTTCGGGCTGACCGAGCCGGGCAGCGGGTCGGACGTGGGGGCCACCCAGACCCGGGCGGTGCTCGACGCCGACCGAGAGGAGTGGGTGCTGACCGGGTCCAAGGTGTTCATCACCAACTCCGGCACCGACATCACCTCACTGGTGACGGTGACCGCGGTGACCGGCACCGAGCCGGACGGCTCGAAGGAGATCTCCACCATCGTCGTCCCGTCCGGCACGCCCGGGTTCACGGTCCAGCCCGGCTACTCGAAGGTGGGCTGGTGCGCCTCGGACACCCACGAGCTGGCCTTCGAGGACTGCCGGGTGCCGGCCGGGAACCTGCTCGGCGAGCGGGGACGCGGACTCGCGCAGTTCCTGAGCATCCTGGACGAGGGCCGGGTCGCGATCGCGGCGCTGGCGGTCGGGCTGGCGCAGGGGTGCATCGACGAGTCGCTGCGCTACGCCCGGCAGCGGCACGCGTTCGGGTCGCCGATCGGCGCCCTCCAGGCGATCCAGTTCAAGGTGGCGGACATGGAGACCCGGGCACACACCGCCCGCCTCGCGTACCACGACGCGGCGGCCCGGATGCTGGCCGGCGAGCCGTTCAAGCGGCAGGCGGCGATCGCCAAGCTGTACGCGTCGGAGTCGGCGGTGACCAACGCCCGGGAGGCGACCCAGATCCACGGGGGGTACGGGTTCATGAACGAGTTCCCGGTGGCCAGGTTCTGGCGGGACTCCAAGATCCTCGAGATCGGAGAGGGCACTTCCGAGATCCAGCGGCTGGTGATCGCCCGCGACCTCGGCCTGTAGCCCGGGAGATCTGTCCCGAGAACCCGGCCAGTGTCGGGTTTCCGGCACCGTCAGCTGTCCGACGCATCACTGCACATCAGTGCATCAGCGCCGTACCCTGGCCAAACCATGTCCTCGGACCGAGCTGAAGGGCCAAGCTTCGCCACGCTGCTGCGCCAGCGGCGGCGGGCGGCCGGGCTCACCCAGGTGGAGTTGGCGCGGCGGGCGGGGCTGGCCGTGCGCACGGTCCGGGACCTGGAGCGGGGACGGACCACCCGGCCGCAGCGCACCACCGGGGTGCTGCTGGCTGACGCGCTGGGCCTGACCGGGGAGGAACGGGGCGGGTTCCTGGGGGCGGCCCGGGGTGAGGCATCGCCGGTGGTGGTGCCTCACCCCGGTGCCGCGACGGCACCGCCCGCCATCTCACCGGCCACCGCCGGGCTGCCCGGTGCCGGCGCCGGCGCCACCCGTCCGCTGTGGGGCCGGGAGTCGGAGGTGGCGCAGCTGGCAGACCTGCTGGTCGGCCCGGCCGGCGGGGACCCGCTCGCGCTGGTCGGCGTCGGTGGCGTGGGCAAGACCGCGCTGGCGCTGGCGGTCGCCCGCCGGGTGGCCGGCCGGCTCCCGGCCGGCGCGGCCTGGCTGGTGATCGACCAGCACACCGGAGCGTCCGAGATCCGGGCCGCCGCGACCAGCCTGGGTGCCGCCGGTGCCGCAAGCGGCGGGACCGGCCCGGCCGGGGTCGGCGCCGGCGAGCCCGGCACCGGACCGCCGTCGCTGCTGGTGGTCGACGCGGTCGACCGGGCGCCGGCTGAGGTCCGGGCGGCGCTGGCGCAGTCCCCACCGGAGCTGCGTGTGATCACGACCGGCCGGGCGCCGCTCGGACTGCCGGGGGAGCGGGTGTGGCCGGTGCCGCCGCTGGAGCTGCCGCCGGCCGGTGCCACCGACCTGGCCGAGGTCGCCGGCTACCCGGCGGCGGCGCTGTTCCTGGACCGGCTGGCCCGGGTCCGGCCGCAGCCACCCGCCGCCGACGAGGTCCCGGCGCTGGTCGGGCTGGTGCGGCGGCTCGGCGGCCTGCCGCTGGCGCTGGAGCTGGCGGCCGCGCACGGCCGGCTGCTGCGGCTGCCGGAGATCCTGCAGCGGTACGGGGACCGGGTGCTCGACCTCACCGCCGGTGGCGACCAGACCCTGCGGGAGGCGGTGGCGGGAAGCTACCGGCTGCTGTCCGAGGCCGAGCAGGGTGCGCTGCGCCGGCTGGCGGTCTTCCGTGATTGGTGGTCGCTGGAGCTGGCCGAGCAGCTGCTCGGCGAGGGCGGCCGGCCGGTGGTCGATGACCCGTTGCCGGTGCTGGACCGGCTGGTGAGCCTGGGCCTGGTCCGGGTCCGGGACGCCCGCGAGCACCGGTTCCGGCTGCTGGACGTGGTCCGGGACTTCGCCACCGAGCAGGCCGACCAGCGCGGGGAGCTGATGCCGGCCCGGCGGGCGCACGCGGTGGTGGTCGCGCGGCTGGTCTCGCGTACCGCCGCGGCGCTGGCCGGGCCGGACCTGCCGGACGCGGCGGTCCGGCTGGACGAGGTCGGCGGGGAGGTGTGGGCGGCGCTGAACCACGCCGCCAACGACCAGCCGCACACCGCACTGCGGCTAGCGGCGGCGCTGCCGCGGTGGTGGCGGCTGCGGGGCCGGGATGTGGCCGGGCGGCGCTGGCTGCGGCGGCTGCTGGACGATCCGCGGACCGCCGATGCCGACCCGGCGGTCCGGGCATGGGCGATGCTGGGGGTGGCCCAGCTGGCGCTCGCGCATGGGGACGGAGCGGCCGAGGAGTCAGCGGCCGCGGCGGCGCTGGCGGAGTTCCGGCGGCTCCGGGACGCCGGTGGCGAGCTGGCCGCGGGCAGTGTCCTGGGAGCGGTGCTCCGGGCGGCCGGCCGCTACGACGACGCCCGGACGCTGCTGCTGGCGGTGGTCTCGGGGGCCTCCCGGCACGGCCGGGTGCGGGACGCGGCGGTCGGCCACCTGGGCCTGGCCTGGCACGAGGTCCGGCTCGGAGACCTGCCGGCGGCCCGCCGACGGCTAGCGGTGGCGGACCGGCTGGCGGCGCGGGCCGGCCAGGCGCGGCTGCGGGTGCTGGCCGCGGTGCAGCTCGCCGAAGTGGCCAGGCTCCAGGGGCGGTACGAGGAGTCGGTGTCGACCGGTCAGCGCGTGCTGGCCCGGTTGGATGAGCTGGGCGACCCGCGCCACCGGCGGAGGGCGCTGGGAACGCTGGGCCGGGCGCTGGTGCGGGTGGGCCGGCTCGCCGACGCCGAACGGGTGGTGGCCCGGCTGCGCGGGTCCGAGCCGGTGGCGACCCCGACCCCGGCGGCGGAGGGTGTGTGCGCCGCGATCGAGGCCGGGGTGGCGCTCGCCGGCGGCGAGCGGCGGCTGGCGGAGGAGCGGTTCCGGGCCGCCGCTGCGGCGTTCCGTGGTGGCGAGGAGCAGCGGGAGCTGGTGGAGGCGCTGGTCGAGCTGGCGGCCTGCCTCACCGATCCACCGGACGAGCCGGACCGGGCGGGTCCGCGGCTGGCAGCGGTGCTCGCGGAGCTGGAGCGGGTGCGCCAGGCGGGCGGGTTCGTCCTGCTGGAGCGGGAACGGGAGATGGTGGCCCGGGCGGCCGGGTGGCTCGGCCCGGAGTAGCTCGCTCGGCCTGGCGCGCGGTGATGATCGGCCGGGCCCGCCGAACGGGTGGGGCTGGTGGCGAGCCGGAGCACCTCGGCCCCCCAAGCCCCGTCTCACCACCAGCCCCGTCTGCCCCCGGGCAGCCACCCCGTCCCCCCGGTCCTCCCCGGTGCGGAAGCCTAACCACCGGGTCTGACCGTTTCGTCGGGATGATCCACAGCGGAGCCGGTCGGGTGCGGGTTTCTGCCGCCGGTTCTGCCGGTCGGTCCTCCGGTCAGGAGCGCCGGATCGCGGCCCGATGGTCCCGGCGCCGGCTGGAGTTGCGGCGACCCGGGTCTGCTTCGGCCGGACCCGGCGGTCGGGCGTCCGGGTGCACCTCGTCCCGGATGTCTCGCAGCCGGGTGACGATCAGGTCCAGCTCGTCGCTCTGGAACCGCCCGGTGAAGTGGCGCTCCAGCAGCGCCAGGTGACCCGGCAGGGCGGCCGCCAGCCGGTTCATCCCGGCGCCGGTCAGGACCGCCCAGGACCCGCGCCGGTCGCTGGGGCAGGCCTGCCGGCGGACCAGCTGATCCCGCTCCAGCCGGTCCACCACCCGGGTGATGCCGCTGGTGGTGAGCGCGACCTGGCCGGCCAGCTCGGTCATCCGCAGCCGGTGGTCGGGGGAGCGGGCGAGCCGGATCAGCACCTCGAACTCGACCAGTGAGAGCTGGTGCTCGGCGAGCTGAGCGGAGAACCGAGCGACCAGCCCGGTGTACGCCTCGGCGAACAGCCCGAATGCGGTGATCCGATCGTCAGAATGCAGCTCCCCAACCACGCCCGCCATAGTAACAGTCGTTGTCACACCAACATTTGAATGCTCCACTACTTCTAGCCGGCGGTCGACGCTCAGCGGCCGGCTGGGTACACAGCGCTCAATTCCGTCCGGTTTGCCCCTAGCCTAACCGCCGCCGGTTCCCTACCGTGGACGCCAGTACGTTCAGCAAGCTGGAGGCGGCCATGGGTAAGGAGGTCTCGCCGCTGACCTTCTCCCGGGAGGACCGGACCCGCTACCGGCTTAAGGTGCGCCGGTGCTTGGACGTGTTCGCGCTGATGCTGGACGCGTTCGGCTTCGACGCCGAGCGCCCGATGACCGGGCTGGAGCTGGAGCTCGACCTGGTCGACGCGGACGCCGAGCCGGCCATGCGCAACGCGGAGATCCTGGCCAGCCTGGCGGACCCGACCTTCCAGACCGAGCTCGGACAGTTCAACCTGGAGCTGAACGCCCGGCCCCGGCTGATCGCCGGCGACGGGTTCGCTGACTACGAGCGGGATCTGGCCGACAGCCTCGGCCGGGCCGAGCACCGGGCCCAGAAGGCGGACTGCTCGATCGTCCTGATCGGGATCCTGCCCACCCTCACGCCCGCCCACACGGCGCTGGAGAACCTCTCCCCCAACCCCCGCTACCGGCTGCTCAACGAGCAGATCGTGGCGGCCCGCGGGGAGGACATATCGCTGGACATCCGGGGGGTGGAGCGGCTGCAGGCGACCACCGACTCGATCGGCCCGGAGGCGGCCGGCACCAGCTTCCAGTGCCACCTGCAGGTGGCGCCGGAGGCGTTCGCCAGCTACTGGAACGCATCCCAGGCGATCGCTGCGGTGCAGGTGGCGATCGGCGCCAACTCGCCGTACCTGTTCGGCCGGCGGCTGTGGGATGAGACCCGGATCGCCCTGTTCGAGCAGTCCACCGACACCCGGCCGGACGAGCTCAAGGCCCAGGGAGTACGCCCGCGGGCGTGGTTCGGCGAGCGCTGGATCGCCTCGATCTTCGATCTGTTCGAGGAGAACGTGCGCTACTTCCCGCCGCTGCTGCCGATCTGCGAGGACGAGGACCCGGTGGAGGTGCTCCACGCCGGTGGGGTCCCCCGGCTGGGCGAGCTGCGGCTACACAACGGCACCGTCTACCGCTGGAACCGGCCGGTCTACGACGTGATGAACGGCCGGCCGCACCTGCGGGTGGAGAACCGGGTGCTGCCGTCCGGGCCGACCGTCGTGGACATGCTCGCGAACGCCGCGTTCTACTTCGGACTCGCGCGGGCGCTGGCCGAGGAGGACCGGCCGATCTGGAGCCAGCTGACTTTCTCGGCGGCCGAGGACAACTTCCACGCCGCGTCCCGGCGCGGGATCGCCGCCACCGTCCACTGGCCACGGTTGGGTGAGCTGCGGGTCACCGACCTGGTGCTGGAGTGGCTGCTTCCCAAGGCGTACGAGGGGCTGGACCGGTACGACGTGCACGGTGCGGTCCGGGACCGGCTGCTCGGGATCATCGAGCAGCGCTGCCTGGCCGGTCGCAACGGTGCGGTCTGGCAGGTCGAGGCGGCCGAGGCCGAGCAGCGCAACGGGCTGGACCGGCGGGCGGCGCTGCACGCGATGCTGCAGCGCTACGCGGTCAACCAGCGCACCAACCAGCCGGTGCACACCTGGCCGGTCGACTGAGCGCGGTCCACGCGCGGCGTCCCCAGGTCCCGAGCCCGGGGCCCAGTGCGGGGCGGATCGGAGCCCGCCACCGCCCGAGACCGGAATGTTGTGTGGTCAGCCGCGCTGGGCGGGGACCCGGGCGGTCATCGGGACCGGCGGTGGGGTGCCGTCGGTGGGGCGGGCGGCCGGCGGGGCGCTTCGCGCCCGGACCGCGCACGCCAGCAGCGACCCGAGCAGCCCGGCCAGGACCAGGTAGGGCACCACCAGGTGCCGGGAGATGTCGACCGCCCCGGCGCCGACCAGGTCCGGCTGGGTCAGCAGGTACGCGATCGTGAGCACCAGCGGGCCGGCGGCCCCCGACCCGACCAGCCCGACTGGCCGGTCGCCCCGGCGAGCCGCCGGCAGGGCCGCCAGCAGCCCGATCAGCAGGGCGGCTGCGAGCGGCGGCCCGGCGTCGGCCAGCAGGACGCTGCGGAACCACGGCCCGTCCGCGGTGACGTCCCAGAACCCGAGCGGCACCCGGGCCCGGTCGCGGCCGGACAGGACACCGCCGGTCACCGCGATCACGGCGATCAACCACAGCCAGGCGGCGGTGGCGAGCAGGTTGGCGGCCACCGCCCGGGCGGCCAGCGCCGCCAACGCCACCAGCAGGCTGACCACCACGCCCAGGGCGGCGTAGCCGGCGGCCACGGTCTGTGGGGACGGCACGTCGTCGAGCACGGCCACCCGGGCCGGGACCGCGACCAGTGCCACGGTGGCAGAGGCGCCGAGCGCCGCGGCGGTGGCGAGCACCAGCCGCCACAACCTGGTGGTCACCCGGTCGGCGCGCTCGGTCGGGTCCGTCGGGTCCGCCGGGGACGCCGGGTCCCAACCGGCCGCCGGGCCGGTGGCGGGACCGGTGGCGGGGCCGCGGCCGGAGAGCCGGTCCGCGACGATGGCGCCGGCGATGGTCGACGTGGCGGCGATCCAGGTTGCCCAGGTGAGGCTGGTCACCCACCCCTCGGTGGACAGTCGCCCACCGGTGTCCGGCGCGAAGCTGATGACGTCCAGTCCGTAGCCGAGCCCGAGCTGGGCGGCTCCGACCGCCGCACCGACTCCGATCGCCACGGCGACCGAGCCGCCCCACCCTCGTATGGCCATGCCGGGCAGCGTAGTGGCCGGCGCCCGGCGGCGCGACCCACTGCAGCCCGGGTACCGTGTCGCTGTGGCGAGCGAGCAGGGTCCCGGGGAACCGCCAGAGCCGGAACCCCCGGCGGATCCGCCAGAGTCCCCGGAGCCGGTGCCAGGGCCGCCGGTGCCGGTGCCGGTGCCAGGGCCGGAGTCGGAGCCGCCCGATGACCGGACCCAGGAGCTGCCGGCGGACGCGGGCGCCGATACCGAAGCCGATGCCACCCGGGCGCTGCCGCCGGACGCCACTCAGGAGCTGCCGGCGGATGCGGCCGCCACCACCCGGGCGGCGACCGAGCCGGCGTGGGCGGGCCGGGCGCAGGTCCGGCCGCCCGGGCCGCCACTCGGGCCGCCGAGCGACGACGAGTCGGCACCCACCCAGGAGTGGCCGGAGCAGCCGGGTGGTCGCCGCCGGTGGTGGCTGGCGGTGCTGCTGGGCCTGCTCGGGCTGCTCGTCCTGGGCGTACTGGGCTTCGGGATCTGGCTGATCGCGCAGGCGCTGTCCGACGACAACGACCCGGCGCCACCGGCGCCGTCCCGCTCAGCCACTCCCACGCCCACTGCCACCGCCACGGCCGACCCGGCGGAGCCACCGACCCGGCCGGCCCAGCCACCGCCACCGCAGCAGCCGCCGCCACCACCACCACCACCGCCGCCGGATACCCGGTCGCCGTCGCCACCGCCGCCGCCGACCACGGAGCCCCCGCCGTCCAGCGAGCCGCCCCCTACCTCCTCACCACCCAGGTCGCTTCCGTCGCGGCCGGTGCCCACGAGCGATGACGGCGAGGCCGGGGCGTAGCTGGCTACCAGAGTCGCCGGCGGCGGCCGACCATGACCAGCCCGCTGATCGACACCGCCAGCCCGGTCGTGCCGGTGTAGATCATCGAGCGGGCGAAGGCGTACGTCCGGGCCGGGTCCCGAGCGGGAGCGGTGGTGACCCGGTCCGGCCCGGAGGCGGCCGCTGGCCGGTCGGGGACCGCCGGGGCCACGCCCGACAGCAGCGCCCCGGCCACCACCGCCAGCGCGAACACCGAGACCCCGAGCAACAGCGAGCGGAGGACCGCACCGGGGCGGAACCGGAACCAGCGAGCCGGGCGCCGGCCCCCACGAACGTCATCTGGCATACCGCCCCCCGGTGACCGGGGTCCGGCTACGTGCGGGTCGCGACCTGGTGGGTATCCCCGATGATAGTCGGGCCGGGCCGGACTGGAGGCGGATTCACCTGTGGCCGCTAACCAGGGGCGGGAGCCCCGGGGTCATCGGCCCGGGCGGGCCGGCTCCACGGTGGCGCCGAGACCGTCCGTATCCCGTCGGTCTGGACGAAGATCGACCGGCGCTTGACCGCGTCGCCGGCGGCGTTCAGCTGGTAGCCGTCGAGCCACACCCAGCCGGTGTAGGTGGGCCAGTCGTGGACCCGGATCACCCGGAACAGGATCGGGGTGGCGAACTGGACGCTCGCGTCCCGGGTCACCTGCAGCACATCACCCGAACGGGGAACCTGGCCGCCCGTACCGTGCGGGCCGCCGTTCCGTACCGTGCCCACGTCGCCTCCCGTGCCGCAGTCACCGCCGGTTGGCCGCCTGCGCGGCCAACCGACGTGTTGCGCGCGGTGTCTCCCACCGCCGGAGCCGCTGCCGGCGTACGGCGGCGGGGACCTACCGCGGCCGCCCGAGCCGGAGAGAGAACCCTCGATGACGCGGGCTATACCTTGCAGCCTGCACCAGATCGCCGGTCGTGGCAAGTGTTCGGTGGGCCGGCGGCAGTCGCGTCCCGGTCGCCGGTGGTTCGTTGTATCGAGCAGAGCAGACCATACCGGCAAGGCGGGTAGGCGAGTGAGGACGATGAGCTCAGAGACGCAGCAGCGGTACGGCTCGGAGCTGGCCACCGGGTTCCGGCGGGCCGCGGTGGAGGCCTCCGAGGGTGACTCGCCCAACGGCACCACGTACCAGCCGCCCACGGAGAAGCCCCGGCTGCCCTCGCTGGACCTGGAGGAGCCGGCCGAGCCGGACTT
Organism: Micromonosporaceae bacterium; assembly: GCA_009377645.1. Classification (GTDB taxonomy): domain Bacteria; phylum Actinomycetota; class Actinomycetes; order Mycobacteriales; family Micromonosporaceae; genus Natronosporangium. The sequence continues at coordinate 40,005 of WHTQ01000005.1, forward strand.
CTCGTCGACCAGCTGGCTGGACACCTCGAGCGGCAACCTGGCCGACCATCCGTTACTGCGCGGGCTGCTGCTGGAGCTGCCCCCGAAGGGCAGCACCCCGCCGCCCGGCTGGCTGGACCGCTGGTTCGAGGCGACCCGCTCGATCCTGGAGCTGCTCTACGTCCACGACGGCGCCCTCCGCCGCTGACCCGGCTCGATTGAAGAGGGGACCCCTCCGGGGGTCGCAGCCCCAGCAGGGGCGCCCTCCTCAGACCGGGAAGCCGGTGAGCCGGCCGGTGGCCGGGGCCGGCGGGCGGGCCGGCCACAGCCGGGTCTTCTGGGCGGCGAGCCGGGCCAGGTAGGCCGGGTTGAGGAGTAGGTACCGACGCCAGAGCCGGCGGGGCTCCAGGGCGAGGCGCCAGAGCCATTCCAGGCCGCGCCGTTGCATCCAGGCCGGCGGGGTCCGCAACAGCCCGGCGTGGTAGTCGAACGCCGCGCCGACCGCCAGCAGCGGCGCGTCCAGCAGCGGCCGCATCGCGTACGCGAAGATCTCCTGGCGTGGGCAGCCCAGCCCGACCAGCACCAGCCGTGCTCCGGAGGCCCGGATCCGGTCGGCGATCGCGGTTTCCTCGCCGGGTTGCGCGGCCCGGAACTTGGACGCTTCCCGGCCGGCGATCCGTAGCCCCGGGAACCGCTCCCGCAGGTTCGCCACCAGCCGGTCCAGGGTCGCCTCGGTGGACCCGTAGAGGTAGACCGGCAGCCCTTCGGCGGCGCACTCGGCCAGCACCCGCAGGGTCAGCGTCGGCCCGTACACCCGCTCGGCCAACCCGGCCCCGTGCAGCAGGTTCAGCGCCCACCGCACCGGCTGCCCGTCCGGCGTGGCCAGGTCGAACGCGTTCAGCCGGGCGCCGTGCGCCGGGTCGGCCACGCCGGTCATCACCCCGTGTACGGCCAGCGCGGTCAGCGCCAGCGGGCGGCGGTCCCGGGCGGCGGCCAGCACCCGCTCGGTGGCGGCCTGGTAGTCGACCACGTCGACCAGCACCCCGAGCACACTCCGCTTGCCAGCGTCAATCACTGCCGATCCTCGGCACCCACACGTCGGCGTTCGCCTCGTGGATCTCCCGCAGGATCGCCGGCACGTCGTAGCTGTGCCGCCAGTCCGGGTAGTGCGCCTGGAACTTGGCCATGCCGCTGATCCACCACTGGTGGTCGCCGACCCGGTGTTGGTCGACGTAGTTGACCTTGGCTGCCCGGCCGGTGATCTGCTCGGCGATCCGGAACGCCTCCAGGTGGGAGGTGTTCGAGAACCGGCCCCCGCCCAGGTTGTAGACCTCGGCCGTGCGGGGCGCCCGGAAGAACGCTTCGAACGCGGTCAGCACGTCGTGGGAGTGGATCGCGTCCCGGACCATCTTGCCCTTGTAGCCGTAGAGGTTGTAGGTCCGGCCCTCCATCACGCAGCGCATCAGGTACGCGAGGAAGCCGTGCAGCTCGGCGGCGGAGTGCGCCGGGCCGGTCAGCGTACCGCAGCGGAAGTTCGCGGTGCGCAGCCCGAAGTAGCGCCCGTACTCCTGCACCATCACGTCGGCGGCCAGCTTCGAGACCCCGAACGGGGAGTGCAGGCAGCCGTCGACCGACATGTCCTCGGTGATCCCGTCGTGGTACGGGTGGTCGGACGCGATCTCGTACCGGGTCTCCAGCTCCCGCAGTGGCAGCTGGTTCGGCCGGTCCCCGTACACCTTGTTGGTGGAGCAGTTGATGAACGCCGCCTCCGGGCAGTGCGCTCGGGTGTGCTCCAGGACGTTCACGGTGCCGACCGCGTTCACGTCGAAGTCGACCAGCGGCTCCTTGGCGGACCAGTCGTGGCTGGGCTGCCCGGCGGTGTGGATCACGACGGCCAGGTCCGCGCCGTACTTCTTGAAGACCTGCTCCAGCCCGTCCCGGTCCCGGATGTCGGTGTCGAAGTGGGTGTAGCGCTCACCCAGGTCGTTGGTGAGCCGCAGCAGGCTCCAGGCGGTGGACCCGTCGTCGCCGAAGAAGTAGCGGCGAAGGTCGTTGTCGATGCCGACCACGTCGAGCCCGAGGCCGGCGAAGTGCCGGGCCGCCTCCGAGCCGATCAACCCGGCCGATCCGGTCACCAGCGCAACACTCACGAGCCTGCTCCAGCCTAGGGGATTCGCGACCCGCGAAGCATACCCGAGCCGCCGCCGCCAGCCCGCTGGCCACGTACGGTCATGGTCCGAGCAACGCAGCCGGGATCACGGCTATCCCGTCCGGCCGGCGGTACGCCCTACCATTAACGCGAGACTTACGCTGCCCTTCTAGCACGTGCCCGGGGACCGGCCGCGGCGCGCCTTCCGCTGGGGTGGGGAAGGGGGGAGTTGAACCCCCACGCCCTTTCGGGCACACGGACCTGAACCGTGCGCGTCTGCCATTCCGCCACTTCCCCGAGCGAAGCGAGGGGAAGACTATCACTCCAGCCCCGGGCTTCGCGAACGCGGCTACCGGGAGAGCTGGACCCGCCAGTCCCCGGTCAGGTCCCCCTACTCGGGAGACGGAGGGTAGGTCCCGGCGGGTTGTCAGCACGTCCGGGCCGATCGGAGTGTGACCGCGGGTGCGAGCTACCGATACCATCGACTCCTCGGGAACCGAGGAGGAGCCGTGAGTGTGCTGCAGCGCTTCGAGAAGCGACTAGAGGGCCTCGTCGAGGGGGCTTTCGCGAAGGTGTTCAAGGGGGTTGTCCACCCCGTGGAGATCCTCAACGCGATGCAACGGGAGGCGGAGGCGCACAAGGCGATCTTGGCCGGCGGCCGCACTCTCGTTCCGAACCGATACGTCATCGACCTGTCGCCGTACGATCACAGCCGGCTCGCGCCGTACGCGGCCGCGCTGGCCCAGGAGCTGGCCCAGTCCCAGGCCGAGTTCATCGGCGAGCAGGCCTGGACGGTCTACGGCGACGTGATCGTCGAGATCGAGCGGGGGGAGGGGCTGGACACCGGGATGTTCCGGGTCACCGCCGAGGTGTTCAGCGGTGACCAGCCCCCGGCGCCGGAGCCGCCGCCCGCCTATCCGGGGGGGTACGAGCAGCCGGGGCCACCGATGGGCAGCCCGCCACCGGCGCCGGGCGGGCACCGGAACGTGCGGCTGGTCTCCGGGGACGGCCGGACCTACCCGCTCGGGATCGGGTCGACCGTGATCGGCCGCGGTGACCAGGCCACGCTCCGGCTGCCGGACGTCGGGATCTCCCGCCGGCACGCGCGGATCGACTACGACGGCAACCAGGTGGTGCTCACCGATCTGGGCTCCACCAACGGCTCGATGGTCAACGGCCAGCGGGTCTCCGCTGTGGCCCTCAACCCCGGCGACATGGTCCAGATCGGCACGACCACGCTGACCTTCCGGGTGGATGGCTAACCGACTTGGATGAGCTGGTCCTGCAGGTAGCCCGGTTCGGGCTGCTCGTACTGCTGTGGATCTTCGTGTTCACGGTGGTCGGGGTGGTCCGGCGGGACATGTTCGCCGGCGGGCGGGCCCGCCGGCTGGTGGCCGCGCCCCGGGCCGCCGGGACCCCTGGCCCGGTCGGCCAGGGCTCCGGCAAGCCCCGCCGGGGTCGGGCCGCGCACCATCTGGTGGTCACCGGCGGGCAGCTGGCCGGGACCCGGTTGACGCTGGGTGAGGCCCAGATCACGATCGGCCGGGCGGAGGACTCGACGCTCGTCATCACCGACGACTACGCGTCGGCCCGGCACGCCCGACTGGTCCCCCGCTCGGGACAGTGGTTCATCGAGGATCTAGGCTCCACGAACGGCACGTACCTTGACCGTGCCAAGATCAACGGCCCCACCCCCGTACCCATCGGTGTGCCGATCCGGATCGGCCGCACCTCGATAGAACTCCGGCCATGAATCTCACCCTCCGATACGCGGCCCGCAGCGACCGCGGCCTGGTCCGGGACGGAAATCAGGACTCCGTCTACGCCGGGCCGCGGCTGCTTGCCGTGGCCGACGGCATGGGCGGCATGGCCGCCGGTGACGTCGCCAGCAACATCGTCATCGCCGCCATGGCTCCGCTGGACGAGGACGTCCCGGGCGACGCCATCGTGGACGCGCTGCGCGGCAGCGTGGAGACCGCCAACCAGCAGCTACGGGAGACCGTGGAGGCCAACCCGGAGCTGGAGGGGATGGGCACCACGCTGACCGCGCTGCTGTTCTCCGGCTCCCGGGCCGGGCTGGCCCACATCGGCGACTCCCGGGCCTACCTGTTGCGCGACGGCGAGCTGACCCAGATAACCAAGGACGACACGTACGTCCAGATGCTGGTCGACGAGGGCCGGATCAGCCCCGAGGAGGCGGGCAGCCACCCCCAGCGCTCGCTGCTCACCCGGGCGATGGACGGCCGCGACATCGACCCGGAGTACTCGGTGCGCACGGTGCTGGCCGGGGACCGCTACCTGATCTGCTCGGACGGACTGTCCGGGGTGGTCAGCGAGCAGACCATCGCCGACACGACGCGGGAGTACGTGGACCCGGAGCTGTGCGTGGAGCGGCTGGTCTCGCTCGCGCTGCGGGGCGGCGGCCCGGACAACGTCACCGTGATCGTGGTCGACGCCAGCGACGAGGACATCGTGGAGGCGGCACCGGTGGTCGGCGGTGCCGCGGCCCCGGGGGGCGGTCCGGCGCAGGCCGCCGGGGCGGCGGAGACCGCGGCCGGGCGGGAGTCGACCCCGGCCGCCCGCGCCTCCGCCCTGACTCCCCGCCCGCCCACCCCCGAGCCGGCCGCCGAGGTGGCCGCCGACGACGAGGCGGAGCGGCCGCCCCGGCACCCGGTCCGCAACGCGGTCCTGCTGTCGGTGCTGTTGGCGCTGCTCGCCGGCGGCCTCTGGTACGGCTGGTCGGTCACCCAGTCCGGCTACTACGTGGGGGCGACCGACGAAGGCCGGGTGGCGGTGTTCCGGGGGGTGCCCGGCCGGGTCGCCGGGGTGGACCTGTCCAGCCTCCACACCAGCAGCGAGTACGGGGTGGACGACCTGCGCCAGCACGCCCAGGACCGGGTCCGGAACGGGACGATCCGGGCCGACAACGCCACCGATGCCGAACAGCGGATGTCCGAGCTGCTGGAGGGCGAGCTGAAGCCGCTCTGCCCCCGGTCGCCGAGCCCCTCCCCGAGCCCGACCGGCACCATCGCCCCGTCCGAGCCCGGCCCCACACCGTCCGGCTCCGGGGAGCCGGAGCGGGCCCAGCCGGCCTCGCCGGACCCGACCGCCAGCGCCGCCACCGCCCCCGCCCCACCGTCGGCCGGCCAGACCACCCAGCCGGCGCCGCCGCAGACCGATCCGTTCGACTGTCGGACCGAGCCAGCCGGATGACCGTGAGCACACCCACCGTGCCCGCCCCGCCCGCGCCCGCGGGTGCGGTCGGGCGTGGCCGGGGGCACCGCAACCCGCGTACCGCCGAGCTCGGGCTGCTGGTGCTGGCGATGCTGGTGGTGGCCGGGTTCGCGGCGGCGGTGGAGCTGCAGCTGCTGGAGACCCTGTCCGGCACGTTCTGGGTGCCGGCCGCGGTGCTGGCCGTGCTGTTCCTGGTCGCCCACATCGCGCTGCGGATCCTCGCCCCGTTCGCGGACCCGGTGCTGCTGCCGGCGGTGGCGCTGCTGAACGGGGTCGGGGTGGCGTTCCTGCGCCGGCTCGACCTGGCCACCTCCGACCCGACCCAGCTCAGCACCCAGGAGCCGGTGTTCAGTGGCGACGGTGGCCGCCAGCTGATCTGGACTCTGGTGGCGGTGGTCGGAGCGGTGGCGGTGCTCGCGGTGGTACGCGACCACCGGTCGATCTCCCGGTACGCCTGGACACTCGGGCTGGTCGGGCTGATCCTGATGATCCTGCCCGGGCTGCTGCCGGCCAGCATCTCGGCCAGCGAGTTCGACGAGTCCGCCAAGCTGTGGATCCGGATCGGGCCGTTCTCGATCCAGCCCGGCGAGTTCGCGAAGCTGGCGCTGCTGTGCTTCTTCGCGTACTACCTGGTCCGGAAGCGGGAGGTGCTCTCGCTGGCCGGGAAGCGGCTGCTCGGGCTGGACTTCCCGCGCGGCCGGGACCTGGGCCCGGTGGTGGTGGTCTGGCTGCTGTCGCTGATGGTCCTGCTGCTGCTGTCCGACCTCGGAATGTCCCTGCTCTACCTGGGCATGTTCGTGGCGATGCTGTATATCGCCACCGAACGGGCGAGCTGGCTGATCATCGGGGTGCTGCTGTTCAGCGGCGGCACCCTGCTGGCCTACCTGCTCGGCCATGCGGTCGGCGGGCCGTTCGCCAACTTCTCGCAGCGGGTCGACGTCTGGCTGGACCCGTTCCTGGACCCGTTCGGCTCCAGCCTGCAGCCGCTGCAGGCGCTGCTCGGGCTGGGCACCGGCGGGCTGTTCGGCACCGGCCCCGGGGCCGGGTCCCCGACCGAGGTGCCGGAGGTCCAGAACGACTTCATCTTCGCCGGGCTGGGCGAGGAGATCGGGCTGTTCGGACTGACCGCGATGCTGGTGGTGCTGCTGCTGCTGGTGACCCGCGGGATCAAGGCCGGGCTGGCGGTGCGGGACTCGTTCGGCAAGCTGCTCGCCGGCGGGCTGGCGTTCACGCTCGGGCTGCAGATCTTCGTGATCCTGGGCGGGGTGACCGGGCTGATCCCGCTGACCGGCCTGACCACGCCGTTCATGTCCGCCGGCGGGTCGGCGCTGATGGCCAACTGGGTGCTGGTGGCGCTGCTGCTGCGGATCTCGGATGCCGCCCGCCGGCCGGCGAACCCGCCGGTCGGGGCGGCCGGAGGTGACCGGCCATGAACGCCCCGCTGCGCCGGATCGGGATCCTGGTGATGGTCCTGTTCGGGCTGCTGTTCGCCAACCTCAACTGGGTGCAGGCCTACAAGGCCGACGAGTACCGGACCAGCGAGTACAACACCGGCCGGGTGCAGGTCGCCGAGTACCGGCGGGAGCGCGGCCCGATCCTGGTCGGCCGGGACGCGATCGTCGCGGCGGTCAGCGAGGAGACCGACGGCCGGCTGCGGTTCCGGCGCACCTACCCGGAGGAGGAGCGCTGGGCGCACGTGGTCGGGTACAAGCCGGTCCTGATCGGCCCGGCCGGGCTGGAGCAGGCCGAGAACGACTTCCTCGCCGGCAACGCGGACCAGTTCTTCGTGGACCGGATCTGGGATCTGTTCGGCGGGCCGTCGGTCGGTGGCACGATCCAGACCACGCTGTCCCGGCCGGCCCAGCAGACCGCGTACGAGCTGCTGCGGGACGCGACCGACAAGGGTGCGGTGGTGGCGCTGGACCCGCGCACCGGGGCGGTCCAGGCGATGGTGTCGGCGCCCAGCTTCGACCCGAACCCGCTCGCCTCGCACGACACCGGGGCCGCCGCGGCGGCGTACGCGGAGCTCTCCGAGGACGAGGATAAGCCGCTGCTGAACCGGGCGGTCTCGGAGCGGTTCCCGCCCGGTTCGGTGTTCAAGGTGATCGACACGGCGGCCGCGCTGCAGGCCGGGATGGGGCCAGACACCGAGCTGGTGGGCGGCGCGGAGTACACCCCGGAGACCGGTGGGCCGATCGGGAACGCGCCCGGGGTGGTCTGCCCGGGCGAGATCACGCTGGAGCAGTCGCTGGTCGTGTCCTGCAACACCGCGTTCTCCCGGCTGGCCGCCGAGGAGCTGGGCGCCGCCGCGCTGCAGGAGAGCGCGGCCGGGTTCGGGTTCGGCGACGACGAGCTGACGGTGGGGCGGCCGGACGGCGGCGGGATCCCGGTGGCGACCAGCGTCACCGGCGACCTGCAGCGCGAGGACGGCCAGGACGATCCGCCGACGGTCGCGCAGTCGGCGATCGGTCAGGCCAGCGTGGCGATGACCCCGCTGCAGGGGGCGCTGCTGGCGGCCACGGTCGCCAACGGCGGGGTGCAGATGCAGCCGTACCTGGTCGAGCAGCTGCAGGACGCGGACCTGCGCCCGGTCTACCGGGCGGAGCCTGCGGAGCTGCGCCGGCCGCTGCCGGCCGAGGCCGCCGAGACGCTGCGGGACATGATGGTCGGGGTGGTGACCGGCGGCACTGGCGGAAACGCCGCGATCTCCGGCGCCGTCGTAGGGGGGAAGACCGGGACCGCCGAGACCGGCGGCGACGGGGCCGACCACGGGTGGTTCGTCGGGTTCGCGATCGTCGACGGCGAGCCGGTGAGCGCGGTCGCCGTGCTGCTGGAGAACGCCGGGTCGGGGGGCAGCTCGGAGGCGGCCCGGATCGCCGGCCAGGTCCTGCAGGCGGCGATCGGGGACCAGGGGAGTGGATGATAGCGATGCGTTGTGGGCATGGTGGCGAGCCGGTTGCGCCAGCGCCGTTTGACCGCACTGCCGGGGTAGGTCGTTGCAAGGGGCTGCGGATGGTGGTCATTCATGGCGGGGAGGGTGGCGAGCCGGTTGTGCCAGCGCCGGGTTCCCTTGCCGCTGCAGCAAGTCGTTGCAAGGGGTGGCGGTAGGTGCACGGGGCTGGAGTCCAGCTCGGGGGGCGGTACCGGCTCGACGAGCGGATCGGCGGCGGTGGCATGGGCGAGGTGTGGCGCGGCACCGACGAGGTGCTGGGCCGGACCGTCGCGGTGAAGATCATGCTGCCGGCGCTGCTGGACGAGCCCGGGTTCGCCGAGCGGTTCCGGGCCGAGGCGCGCACGATGGCCCGGCTCAAGCACCCCGGAGTCGTGAACGTCTACGACTACAGCAGCGACGCGTCCGCCGCGTTCCTGGTGATGGAGTACGTCGAGGGCGACCCGCTCTCGCGTACCCTCGGCCGGGTCGGCCGGCTCACCGCCGCCCGTACCATGGCCCTGATCGCCCAGGCCGCGGATGCGCTGGAGGCGGCGCACGCCGCCGGGGTCGTGCACCGGGACGTGAAGCCGGGCAACCTGATGGTCCGGGCCAACGGCACCCTGGTGCTGACCGACTTCGGGATCTCCCGTTCCGAGGTGGCCGGGATCACCGGCACCGGCACGGTGCTCGGCACCGCCTCCTACCTGTCGCCGGAGCAGGCCGCCGGGCAGGTGGCGACCGCCGCCTCGGACGTGTACGCGCTCGGCGTGGTCGCGTACCAGTGCCTGGCCGGCCGGCGCCCGTTCGAGGGCGAGAACCCGCTGGAGATCGCGATGAAGCACGTCCGGGAGCCACCGCCGGACCTGCCCGGTGACATCCCCCCGGCGGTACGCGACATCGTGATGCGCGCGCTCGCTAAGGACCCGGCGAACCGGTGGCCGTCGTCGGCGGCGCTGTCGGCGGTAGCCCGGCAGGCGGCCGCCACGCTGGGTGCCGGCATGCCCGCCTCCTCCTCGCTGCCGTCCGGCCCGCCGCCGTCCGTCGCCGGCTCGCCGGTGGCCCCGGTGTCGCCGGTCCCGCCGGTCCCGTCGGGCCCGTCGGGTCAGCAGACCTACCAGCAGGGGCAGGCGCACGTCCCGACCCAGCCGGTGCGGTACCTTTCGCCGGCCAGCCAGCCCCCGCCGCCGTCGATCGCCACCGGACGGCTGGGCTCGGACCGGCCGTCCCCACTGGCCGTAACCGCGGTGATCCTGTTCGCGATCGCGATCGTCGTCTGTGCCGGGCTGGTCGGCTACGTTGTCCGCCAGCTTGTCGACGGCAACGACCTGCCGGACCTCTTCTCCATGATCACGTATGCTCAACCCATCGAAGGATCGATGTCGACATGACAGTGCCAGAGCGTCTGCTCGGTGGCCGGTACGAGCTCGGCGAGCTGCTGGGCTACGGCGGCATGGCCGAGGTGCACCGGGGCCGGGACCTCCGGCTGGGCCGGGAGGTCGCGATCAAGATGCTGCGCACCGACCTGGCCCGGGACCACACCTTCCAGATGCGGTTCCGGCGGGAGGCCCAGAACGTGGCCACCCTCAACCACCCGGGGATCGCCGCGGTCTACGACACCGGCGAGGAGCACGCCGCCACCGGCGAGGCGCTGCCGTACATCGTGATGGAGTTCGTGGCCGGTCATACGTTGAAGGACGTTCTGGCCGCCGAGGGCCGGCTGCAGCCGCGGCGGGCGCTGGAGATCTCCGCGGACATCTGCGCCGCGCTGGAGTTCAGCCACCGGCACGGGATCATCCACCGGGACGTCAAGCCCGGCAACGTGATGGTCACGCCGAACGGCCAGGTGAAGGTGATGGACTTCGGCATCGCCCGGGACCTGGCCAGCGGCGCCACCACGATGACCCAGACCTCGGCGGTGATCGGCACCGCGCAGTACCTGTCTCCGGAGCAGGCCCGGGGCGAGGCGGTGGACGCCCGCTCCGACGTGTACGCGACCGGGTGCGTGCTGTTCGAGCTGCTCTGTGGTCACCCGCCGTTCGTCGGGGACAGCCCGGTGTCGGTGGCCTACCAGCACGTACGCGAGGACCCGCGGGCGCCGTCGCAGCTGAACCCGGAGGTCCCGCCGGACGTGGACGCGGTGGTGCTGAAGGCGCTGGCCAAGAACCCGGCCAACCGCTACCAGTCGGCCGCCGAGATGCGCGCCGACCTGCTCCGGGCGGCCGGCGGCCGGCCGGTGCTGGCCACCCCGGTGCTGAGCAACGCGGAGACCGCGCTGCTCGGGCAGCAGGGGGAGCCGGCCCGGGTCGGCGACCCGGGCCGGCGCCGGGCCTCGACCTGGGTGCTGATCGTGCTCGGGGTGCTCGGGGTGCTGGCGGTGATCGCCCTGATCGTTGGGCTGATCCTCACCAACCAGGCCCCCCGCCAGGTGGACGTGCCGGAGGTGCTCGGCATGAGCCCGGAGGAGGCGGTCGCCGAGATCGAGGGGGCCGAGCTGACCGCGGAGGCGGGCGCCCCGGTCGTCGGCGACTGCGAGCGGGAGGAGGGCCAGGTCGAGTCCCAGGACCCGGCCGCGGGCACCGCCCTGGACGTCAACTCCACCGTCACCTACTCCGTCTGCGGCGGCCCGGAGCAGGTCGAGGTGCCGCAGATCGTCGGCTCCAACCGCGAGAACGCGGAGTCCCTACTCGAGGATGCCGGGCTGGTAGGGGAATTCGAGGAGGTGGACGACGAGCGGCCGGAGGGCGAAGTGATCTCGGCGGATCCTTCACCAGGGACCTCGGTGGATGTCGGGAGCACCGTCACCGTGCAGGTGTCCCGCGACAACATCCTGCAGGTGCCGGATGTGCGGGGTCAGTCTCAGGACCAGGCGACCGCCACTCTGGAGGCGCGGGGCCTGGTGCCCAACGTGGTCGAGGCGAGTGGCCCGCCCGAGGACGTCGACCAGGTGGGGACGGTCGCCGCGCAGGACCCGGGGCCGGGTACCGAGGCGCGGGACGGTGACACGGTAACGATCGAGGTCTACCCGGCGGGGGCCGACCTGGAGGTGCCGACTCCGACTGTCGACCAGCTGACCCAGACGGTGACGGTCAGCTGGGACAACGGCATCTACGGCGGGGTGACCATCGACTGGGGCGACGACACCGAGGACACGTCCAATGACTCGGAGGGTGAGGAGCAGCACGAGTACCAGGTTCTGCCGGGTGAGAGCGAGACGTTCACCATCACCGTCACCGCGACCGACTTCGAGGGCCGCTCCGTCACCCACGAGGTCGAGATCGAGCCCGGCCCGTGACCTGATCCCCCCCGGTCCACCCGGCGGGCGCCTGCTCCGTTATCGGGTCACGCGTGGGCGAAGGCGGCCGTCCGGCGGGCCTCCACCTCGGCCGCCAGCGCCGGGGCGCGCTCCAGCGCCTCGGGCATGCCGCACCGGGCGAGCCAGTTGGCCAGCAGCAGGTGGCCGGCCTCGGTCAGCACCGACTCCGGGTGGAACTGAACCCCCTCGACCCGGAGCGTCCGGTGCCGCATCGCCATCACGACCCCGCCCCGGCTGCCGGGTCGATCATGGACTTCCGGGGGCGACACGCCGGCGACACGCCCAGGAAACTCCATGATCGACCCAGTTCTGGCGGTGACTTCGATCTCGTCGGGGAGGGTCGACTCGACCACCGCCAGCGAGTGGTAGCGGGTGGCGGTGAACGGGTTCGGGAGCCCAGACAGGACCCCGGCACCGGAGTGCGTGACGGTCGACGTCTTGCCGTGCAGGAGCTCCGGCGCCTGGGTCACGGTCGCGCCATACGCGGCCCCGATCGCCTGGTGGCCGAGGCAGACGCCGAGGATCGGGACCGACCCGGCCAGCGCGGAGACCAGCGGCATGCAGATGCCGGCGCGCTCCGGGGTGCTGGGGCCGGGCGAGAGCAGGATCCCGTCCGCGCCGGACCGGCCGGCCTCGGCGACGGTCAGCGCGTCGTTGCGGCGCACGTCGCAGTCGGCGCCGAGCTGGCCCAGATACTGCACCAGGTTGTAGACGAACGAGTCGTAGTTGTCGATCACCAGGATGCGCATGCCGGGCTACCCGTCCGTCTCGTAGGGAATGTCGTGCTCGCCAGGCAGCGGCTCGCCGCTCGGGGCGACCGACTCACCGACGCCCGGGTCGCCCGGGGCGCCCGGGGCGGGACCGGGGGCCGGGTCGCCGCCGGTCGGGGCGAAGTCGCCGTCCAGCTGGCTGTCGTTCCAGGGCAGCAGCGACTGCTCGACGAACGGGTCCAGCCACGGGAAGACCAGGAACCACAGCAGCGCCACCGCGACGCCGGCCAGCACCACCGAGCCGGTGATCTTGCCGGGAAGGCCGTACGGCAGGTGCCGCCAGATCCACGCGTACATTGCCTAGGCTCCTAGCCCACCGAGTACGGCTGGGCGCCCGTCCGACTGTGGCTGCTGGTCGACCAGCTCGGCGTGCACGATCAACCGCTCGTAGTTGTCCCACTTCGGGTTGCAGGTGGTCAGCGTCAGCATCGCCTCGCTCGGCTCGACGCCCGGCTGACCGGGCACCGGAGCCACCACCTCCACCGCGTTCGGTTTCACGATGTGGTTGCGGGTGACCCGGTAGATGAACCAGCTGTCCTGGGTCTCCACGACTACCGTCTCCCCCTCCCCCACCTGGTCCAGGTCCCAGAAGGTGGCCGGGTTCCGGTGACCGGCGACCGAGAAGTTGCCGACCTGGCCCGGCATGGCGCTGTCCGGGTAGTGGCCGGGCGCGTACCGGATGTCGTCCAGCTCCACCCCCTGGACCACCACCCAGTACTTCCCGATCCTGGGAACGTAGAGCCGGGCGATCGCGTGGCCCGGAGGCGGGCCGAGCGGCTCCGGGGTGGCCTCGTCGTCCCCGTCCTTCTCCTGGTCCTGGTCCGGGGACACGGTCGGTGCCGGGGCGGCCCAGTCCTGCGCGAGCTGGCGGTCCAGGTCGTCCTGGTGGGAGGCGATGACCGCCGACTTCCCCCAGACCTCGTACGCGGCCAGCAGCAGCACGATCACCCCGAGCGTGATCAGCACCTCGCCGGCCCCCCGAACCGTGCTCCGGGTCGCGGTGCCGAGGGTGGTGCGGGTCAGCGCGGAGTGGACGCTGCGGTAGCCGCCGGTCTTGGTGCGGACCGCCCGCAGCGGCACCACCTGCGCGCCGGGCGGCGGCGCGGGCCGGGGCTGGTCCGCCTCCGGGTCGGGGGGCGGCGGGGGCGGGACGATGCCCAGCAGGCCGGTCTCGTCCGCCCGCGGGCCGCCCGCGGGCGGCCCGCCCCGTCCGCCCGGCGGGACGACCGGGATGGTGGCGGTCTGGTCCGGCGAGCTGGCGGGTACGGCCGGCAGCACGGTGGTGGTCGGGTCGATCGCCGGGCTGACCGGCGCGGTCCGGTCGTTCGCCCACTCCGCGAGATCCTCCGGCGCCCGGTGGCGGCCGTACCGACTCGACTCGGGCGGGGCAGTCATCCGGTCACCTGCGCGGAGCGCAGCGTGCTGGTTCCGTCGAACGCCGGCACGGTGACATCCTCCTCCGCCGTCTCGCGGTAGCCGAGCCCGTACGCATCGGCCGCCTCCCGGAACAGCTGCACCCCCGGCGCCTCCGCGAGTGCGGTGCTCATGGTCTCCGGGTCCCCGATCGCAACGATGACATACGGGGGTGAGTGCGGACGACCGTGCAACAACAGTACCGGTCCGACGCAGATCGCTGCACTCGTCGAGAGCACCCGTTCTCCCATGATCGACATGGCCTCGGCGCCGCCGGCCCACAGGGCGTTGATCACCGACTGCAGGTCCTGCTGGTGGACCAGCAGGTCATCCGGCTCGGCGCCGGGCGGCCGGACCCCGTCCGGTTGCAGGGCGTCGTTGAGGGTGACGGTCACCGCCGGCCCCCGCAACCCGGTGAAGCCGGCGGCGGCCAGGTAGCTCTCGGCCCGCTCCTGCTCCGCCAGCACCGGCGGGTCGGCGCCGCCCTGTGCGTCGGTGAGTGCCGCCACCGCCGCCTCCAGCGGGGCGATCTGGGCCTCGGCGGCGGCGACCCGCTCCTCCCGTTCCTCGATAAGGTCGACCAGCTCCAGCCGGCGGTCCTCCCGCAGCGGGGGCCCGTCGGCGGTGGTCGCGCTGGTGGTGAACAGCAGGCCGGCGGCCACGGCGATCACCGGTACGCCCAGCCACCAGCCCGGCCGGCGGCCGCCGCGGCGCGGCAGCAGCTCGCGTACCGCCCGCTGGAGCACGTTGCGCCAGGTCGCGTGACCCGAAGCGTATTCGGTCACCCCTGCCCCTCCGGTCGCCGTCAGTTAGGCTGTGGTCGGAACCAATTGTTCAGCATCCCATGTACCGCGTCATGGCCCCTCGGGGAGAGCGTCGTGCCCAAGTCAACAGTCCGCAAGAAGAAGGTCTACACGCCCCCGGCCGAGGTCCGGCCGGTCGAGGCTACCCGCCGCAAGCCGAGCCCGTCCTGGCTGCCGGTCAGCGCGGTGGCGCTGATCGTCTTCGGGATCGCCTGGTTGGTGGTCTTCTACATCACCACCGGCGACTATCCGGTCGCGGCCTGGGGTTACCTGAACCTGGTGGTGGGGTTCGGGGCGATGGTCGGCTCGCTGGCGATCCTCTCCCGCTGGCGGTGACGGACGCAGGCGGGTAACAGCCGCAGGCGTACGCGAAGGCGGCTCGTAAACTACTCCGGTGTAGTTATCCACAGGAGTTTTCCACAGTGTGGATAACTAGCTGATTCCGGACAAGATCGGATAAGAGGGGAGCTTCGTGGGCGCCGTCCAGATCGCCACCACGGCCGTCGCCGCCCTCGTCACCGCCGCCGCCGCCGTCCTCGCGGTCCGGGCGGTCCGGCAGCTGTTCGCGGTGGTCCGGCTGGGCCAGCCCGACCCGACCCGGTCCGCCGGCTGGTGGGAGCGCACGCTGACCATGCTGCGCGAGACCCTCGGCCACACCCGGATGCTGAAATGGTCGGTGGTCGGGGCCGCCCACTGGTTCGTGATGGTCGGGTTCATCCTGCTGGTCACGCTGGTGCTGGCCGCCTACGTGGAGGTGGCCGACCCAACCCGGACCCTCCCGGTGATCGGCTACTGGAGCGGCTTCGGGCTGGTGACCGAGCTGCTGAGCGTGGCCGGGCTGGCCGGGATCGGGCTGCTGATCGTGGTCCGGCTCCAGAACCTGCCCGGCCGGCGCCGCTGGTCCCGGTTCGCCGGCTCCACCGCCTGGCAGGCCTACTACGTGGAGTACACGATCGTGGCCGTGCTCGGGCTCGGGCTGCTGCTGCGCGGCACCAAGGCGGCCGGCGGCGACCTGCCCTACCCGGTCTGGGCCGCCCCGGTCAGCCACGCGCTGGGTGGGCCGATGCCGGCCAGCGGCACGCTGGTCAGCCTGCTCGCGGCCGGCAAGATCGCGGTCTCGATGGCCTGGGTGATCGTGATCTCGCTGAACCTCACGATGGGCGTGGCCTGGCACCGGTTCACCGCCTTCCCGAACATCTTCTTCAAGCGCTCCGGTGGCCCGGCGCCGGCACTCGGGGCGCTCCGGCCGATGACCAGCGCCGGGGCGCCGCTCGACTTCGAGCAGGCCGACCCGGAGACCGACCAGTTCGGGGTGGCCGCGGTCGAGCAGTTCACCTGGAAGGGGCTGCTGGACTTCA
This sequence comes from Micromonosporaceae bacterium, assembly GCA_009377645.1. GTDB lineage: Bacteria > Actinomycetota > Actinomycetes > Mycobacteriales > Micromonosporaceae > Natronosporangium. The sequence continues at coordinate 55,956 of WHTQ01000005.1, forward strand.
CCACCTGCACCGAGTGCGGGCGCTGCCAGGACCAGTGCCCGGCCTGGAACACCGGCAAGCCGCTCTCGCCCAAGCTGGTCATCCTCAGCCTGCGCGACCACGCGTACGCGAAGGCCCCGTACCTGTTGGCCGGCGGCGGCCAGACGCCGGACGGGGAGGAGCGCGGCACGCCGGAGCAGCTGGCCCGGGTGCCGGCCTCGGCGTTGGCCGAGGCGCAGCGGCCGCTGGTCGGGGACGCCGAGGCGGCCGGGATCATCGACCCGGACGCGCTGTGGGCCTGCACCACCTGCGGCGCGTGCGTGGAGCAGTGCCCGGTCGACATCGAGCACGTCGACCACATTGTGGACATCCGTCGGCACCAGGTGATGATCGAGGCCAGCTTCCCGCCGGAGGCCGGTGCGATGCTGCGCAACCTGGAGAGCAAGGGAAACCCCTGGGGCGCGGCCGCCAGCACCCGCGCCGACTGGACCAACGGGCTGGACTTCGAGGTGCCGCGGGCGGACGGCAGCGCGGCGTTCGACTACCTGTTCTGGGTCGGCTGCGCGGGGGCGTTCGACGACCGGGCGAAGCGCACCACCCGGGCGGTGGCCACCCTGCTGCACCAGGCCGGGGTCTCGTTCGCGATCCTCGGGGAGGCGGAGACCTGCACCGGCGACCCGGCCCGCCGGATCGGCGACGAGTTCCGGTTCCAGCTGCAGGCGCAGCGCAACGTCGAGACCCTGGCCGGGGTCTTCGGTGACCGGCCACCGGAGCGGCGCCGGATCGTGGTCACCTGCCCGCACTGCCTGAACACCCTTGGCAACGAGTACGGGCAGCTGGGCGGGCACTACGACGTGGTGCACCACACCCAGCTGCTGGCAGAGCTGGTGGCCGACGGCCGGCTGACTCCGGTCCGGCCGGTCGACGGTGGACTGACCTGGCACGACCCCTGCTATCTGGGGCGCCACAACCGGGTCTTCGCCCCGCCGCGGGAGCTACTCGGCGCGGTGGCCGGCGAGCACGGGCTGACCGAGATGCCCCGCAACTCGGAGCGGTCGTTCTGCTGTGGAGCCGGCGGTGCTCGCATGTGGATGGAGGAACGGATCGGGAAGCGGATCAGCACCGAGCGGGCCGAGGAGGCACTGTCCACCGGCGCCGGCACGATCGCGGTCGGCTGCCCGTTCTGCTCCACAATGCTCAACGACGGCGTGGCGGGCGGGCAGGCGGGTGACGGTGTCGAGGTCGTCGACGTGGCAACGGTCCTGCTGCGGGCCACTGCAGTGGACAGTACGTAGCGTGTGGACCCGGTTACGCTGTCGTGTTGGGGTGTCGGCACTTGACCGCGCTCGGGGACGGAGTCTAGGCTCGGCAGTCGTTGAGCCGGACGTCGGTTACCCAACCCGGGTGGCCCCGGCCGACACCGCCGAGTCACCGCGACGGTATCGGTCTCGGTGAGCCGGGGAACCGTGCAGCACCCGGGGTGAATCCTCGACGGCGCGGCAGTCCGCGAAGTCGCGGTAGGGCGAACTTCCCGCCCGAACCCGTCAGCTAACCCGGTAGGCGGTCAGGGAGAAGGGGTACGGTCCCCGTGGCAGATGCCAGGGCGCGCCAGCTCCGGCCCAGCCGGTCTTCCAACCTCCGACAAGCACAGGTGACACGCTACGTTGTGTCCACTTTACTGTCCGCGGTGATGATGGTGCCGGCTGTGTTCCTGCTCACTCAGCCCGCCCTCGCCCAGGACACCGCCGCCGAGGTCGAGGCCGAGATCGACAAGGCCTGGCGCGAGCTGGAGCCGATCATCGAGGAGCACAACGCGGTCCGCGGCAAGCTGAAGGACAAGCGGAAGGCGGCCGAGGAGCTGGCCGAGAAGATCGAGCCGCTGGAGCTGCGGGTGGACGTGGCCCAGGCCGCCATCACCGACGTCGCCGTCTACAGCTTCAAGGGCGGAAACATGTCCGCCTTCCGGGCGCTGCTGACCACCGGCTCGCCGCTCGCGCTCACCGACCAGCTGGCGACGCTGGACCAGCTCGCCCGGGCCCAGAGCCTGAAGATAACGAAGGTGCTGGAGACCAAGGCTGAGTACGAGGCCGAGAAGGCGGAGCTGGACAAGCTGGTCGACGAGCTGGCCACTATGGAGTCGGAGCTGGCCGAGCGCGCCGAGGAGATCGACGCCGAGATCGACCGGCTCAAGGACATGCGCGACGAGCTGCTGGAGGAGGAGGCGGTCGCCGACACCGGTAACGGGGGCGACTGCCCGGCCAGCTACCCGGGCGGCGGAGCCGAGTCCGCAGTCACCTTCGCCTGTGCCCAGATCGGCAAGCCTTACGGCTGGGGGGAGGCCGGCCCGGGCGCGTACGACTGCTCCGGTCTGACCATGGCGGCGTGGAACCAGGGTGGGGTGAGCCTCCCCCACAACGCCGCCGAACAGCGGTCCTCCATCCCGTACGTCGAGCGGAGCAACCTGCGCCCCGGCGATCTGGTCTTCTACTACAGCGACCTGAGCCACGTCGGGATGTACGCCGGCGCGGGCTGGGTTGTCCACGCCTCGAACCCTAGTGACCCGGTGCACATGGCCCCGATCGACGAGATGCCGATCCACAGCTACGGGCGGCCGGGCGGCTGATCCGCCGCGTCTCCGGCCACCGGACCCAAGCTCCCGCCACCCCCCGGCGGGACCCCCGGGCGCCCGCCGTGCGGTTCCCCGTCGCGCGGTGGGCGCCCCCCGCTGTTCCCGCGCCCGATCAGCGAGTTGGCCAGGTGCGCCAGTTCTGCCAGGCCCGGCTCGGGGTGGGTCCCCGCTGGCCCTGGTAGCGGGAGCCGTACACGGCCGAGCCGTACGGGTTCTCGGCCGGCGACGAGAGCCGGAAGATGCACAGCTGCCCGATCCGCATGCCGGGCCACAGCCGGATCGGGAGAGTCGCCACGTTGGACAGTTCCAGGGTCACGTGGCCCGAGAACCCCGGGTCGATGAACCCGGCGGTCGAGTGGGTCAGCAGACCGAGCCGGCCCAGGCTGGACTTCCCCTCCAGCCGGCCGGCGAGCTGGTCGCCGAGCGTGATCACCTCCAGCGTCGAGGCGAGCACGAACTCACTCGGATGCAGTACGAACGACTCCCCGTCCGCCACCTCCACCAGCGCGGTGAGGTCGTCCTGCCGTGTGGCCGGATCGATGTGCGTGTAGAGGTGGTTGTTGAACACCCGGAACAGCCGGTCCAGCCGCACGTCGATGCTCGAGGGCTGGAGGAGGTCTGGGTCGAGCGGGTCGAGCTGCAGGTTGCCGGCCTTGATTTCGGCGCCGAGGTCGCGGTCGGAGAGCAGCATTCTGGGAGCCTACGACGAGGGCGCGAGCGGCGGTTCGGCGGTTGTGATCTAGTACGTGTGTGCTATAGCATGGGCGCATGGCATCCTGGTCCCAGTTCGTCTCGGCCGCACCGCGCCTGGCGGCTCAGGTGCGGGCGTTGCTCGAGCAGTATGGGCAGGGTCTTGGCTATCTGGCCACGGTTCGCGCGGACGGCGGTCCGCGGGTGCATCCGGTGGCACCGGTGATCACCGACGACGGGCTGTTCTGCTTCGTCATCCCGTCCCCGAAGCGCCGTGACCTGGAGCGGGATGGGCGATACGCACTGCACTCGTTCCCGCCCGAGCACACCGACGACGAGGCCTACCTGTCCGGCACCGCGGTGCCGGTCACCGACCCCGGGCGGGTCGCGGAGCTGGCCGCGCGGTTCCGGGCGGCCGGTGCCGGCCAGGCCGACTGGCGGCTGTTCGAGCTCAGCGTCGAGATCGCGATGGTCGGCCGGACCGGCCCGGCCTACCAGGTGTGGCGGGACCGTCCGGGGCCCGGCGGGCCGAGCGGGAAACCGCGCCAGGGTCGCTCCGGCAGCGTGCGGCTGATCCTCGACGTGCGGCATCCACGGCCGGACCGGAACGACCCGCCGCCGTGACCCCCGCTCGGGTCGGGCGTGTGTCGACCTGGTCCGGCAGGTAGAGTGAACCCGCCCGCGGGTGTAGTTCAATGGCAGAACATCAGCTTCCCAAGCTGACAGTGAGGGTTCGATTCCCTTCACCCGCTCCAACGAGAATCGCCTGGTAGCGGCACTGTGTCCAGGCACGCGCCTCGATAGAGCCCGGCTGCTCCATCATGCGTGGTGCCATTCCTCTGCCATTGGCGGGGTCGGCTGGCAGGTCTTCGCCTGTTCGGTGGTTTCACGCTGCCACCGGCCCGCTTCAGCCCCGTTCGTCGCGTTGGTGTCGAACGTGGCGATGCCTAGCTCGGTCCATGCAGCGAGCAGGCGCTGGTCACCGGTGGCGGCCACGACATCCTCATCGTTCAGCTGCTCGGCCGAAGCGCAGTGCACCGCGTCGTAGCCACGCAACGCAAGCTGGTGTGCCAGCGTAGCGGCCCTGGCCACGACGGGCTCGTCAACCTCGGCCACCTCGACCGCCGACCAGAGCTGGTCCAGCAGCCGCAGGCTCGCCTGGAGTTTCTGGTCGGTGAGCCGGCCCATCCGCCGCGCCTGCGACAACGCCGCCGCTGTGTCCACGTAGAGCAGCCGGCTGGAGACCACCTCGTCGGCGTCGTCCCAGAACCGCCGGCACGCCGGGCTGCTCGGCTCGGCGACCAACAAGGGTACGAACGCGGACATATCCAGGTAGCCGATCACCGCCGCTGCTCACTGACCAGATCGCTGACGATCCCGCTCGACCTCACCGGCTCGGGTGGTGGCCGCTTGCGAGCGCGGGCCGCCTGCACCCGCCCCTCTGCCCGCAGTGTCTCCAGCCTCGTCGGCCGATCGACGGGCACGATCCGTGCGATCGGCCGACCATGATCGGTTACCGTGACCACCCGCCCCGAGCGGACCTCCGCCAGGTACCGGCTCAGGCTGTCCCGCAGCTCACGTACGCCTACGTCCATCGCAACCTCCGTAGCCATAACACACGCTCCCATTATAGCCACATCTAACGGCGCTGCCGGGAGGGTAGTGATCTGACGGGCGGGCGGGGCGCCGATGAGCCGGGTTTGAGATGACTCACATTGACACCGAAGGGCGTTGCGTCGCTAGGCTCGCGACCGACCTCGTACCCCCCGGAGAGGATCAGACGCGTGGCCGGCAGGCACGGACTGCCCCGACGGCTGGGCCGCCGGTTCCGGCCGGCCGGTGTGGTGGTCGTGACGCTCGCCGTGGTCGCGGTCGGGATCGGGGTCGCGGCGTGGCCGCGGGAGACGCCCCGGGCCCCCGCCGCGGCGGACTCCGGGGTGGCGCCCGGGGTAGCGCCGACCGGTTCCGCCCACCCGGACCCAGCCGGCGGGCCGGCGACCGGGGCCCCGGACCGGAACGCCGATCGCCCGTCCCGTGGTGGCGACCCGCGGGCGGACCGGCCGAAGGCCAGCCCGACGCCGATCGAGCCGGAGTCGCCGGCGGCTCCGGAGCCGGATGCCCCGCAGGCCGTACCGGGCGGCGGCGCCGTAGTGGAGACCGGGGGCTGCCAGGCGTCCTTCTATTGGGAGCCGCAGCCGACCGCCAGCGGCGAGCCCTTCGACCCGGAGGCGATGACCGCCGCCCACCTGAGCTGGGCGTTCGACACCCGGGTCCGGGTGACCAACCCGGCCACCGGCCAGTCGGTGGTGGTCCGGATCAACGACCGCGGCCCGTACGTCGAGGGCCGGTGCATCGACCTGTCCCGGGGAGCGTTCCGAGAGATCGCTCAACTGGACGCGGGGGTCGTTACGGTGACCTACGAGGTCCTAGCCGACTGACTCGATCGTCCTACCGGCCATTTCCCGCTCGGACGTGGGGTCAACATCGGCCATAACCAGCGGCAGATCAGGCATGCTTTTGCCGGACCCATGAAGCTGCTGCCGTTCCCGAGGGGCCGCCGCACGCCGAGCCCCGCCGCCCGCGCCGGTATCGGCGCGGCGGCGGTGCTGCTCGCCCTGGTCTCGGTGGTGGAGCTGGCCGACGGCCGGGACTCGAACTACCTCGGCCTGCTCGCGGCGGCGCCGTTCCTGGCGGCGGTGTTCGCCGGCTGGCGGGTGGTGCTGGGGGTGGGCGCCGCCACCACCGCGGTGGCGCTCGCGTTCGCCCTGACCGGTCCGGCCATGACCGTCCAGACCTCGGTCAACGTGGCCGGCATCGTGCTGGCGACCGGGATCACCGCCGTACTGGCGACCGCGCGGCAGCGCCAGGCGGACCGGATCGCCGAGCTGGCCCGGCTCGCCACGGTGGCGCAGCAGGCGGTGCTGCGCCCGATCGGCCCGCAGGTCGGCACGCTCGCGGTCGCCGGGCGGTACGTCTCGGCCACCGCCGCCGCCGACATCGGCGGAGACCTGTACGAGGCGCTGGACACGCCGTACGGGGTACGGATCATCGTCGGCGACGTACGCGGGAAGGGGCTGGACGCGGTCCGGCTGGCCAGCATCGTGCTCGGCTCCTACCGGCACGTCGCGTTCGAGCGCTCCGACCTGCGGGCGATCGTCACGGACCTGGACCGGGCGGTGGCCCGGTCGGTCGGTGACGAGGACTTCGTCACCGCGGTGCTGGTCGAGGAGCGGGGCGGGACCCTGACCATCGTCAACTGTGGCCACCCGTCGCCGCTGCTGCTGCGGCGCGGCTCGGCGATCCCGCTGGATCCGGTCGCCACCGCCCCACCCCTGGGGTTCATGCCGGTGGTGCAGCCCCGGGTGGAGCGGTTGGAGCCGGCGGACCGGTTGCTGCTGTTCACCGACGGCCTCGGGGAGGCGCGCCGGGAAGGTGAGTTCTTCCCGACCGCCGAGCGGGCCTGGGGGCTGCTCGGCCACGGTCGGGTCGCGGACGGGCTGGCGTCGCTGGAGACCGCCCTGGTCGACTGGGTCCGTGGCCGGCTGGACGACGACATCGCGATGGTGTTGATGGAGTACACCGGGGCGAACCAGCCGGAGCGGCAGCCGTCCACCCCGAGCTGGGAGTTCGACGTACCGGTCGCGCGCCAACCGCCCCGGTGACGCCGCCACGCGACGGAGGTCAGGTGCCCCGCGCGGTGTGGGTGGCGGTGACCGGCGCGTGCCGCGGGCCGCAGCCGGACCACGGACCGTCCAGCTCGTGTACGGTCAGGCCGCAGGTCCGGAGCCCGTCCGAGTCCAGCCCGCCCGCCTCCGGGTCGAGTGTGAACACAAGCTGGGACAGGGTCGGGTTGTGCCCGATCACGAGCACCCGGGTCACCGGGTCCTCGACCTCCTGCACCAGCTCCAGCAACGAGTCCGGGTCACCCAGGTAGAGCCGCCGCTCGTAGCGCACCACCGGGGCGGCGTCCGCCGGCAGGCTCGCCGCGACCGCGTGCCAGGTCTGCCGGGTGCGCTTGGCCGGCGAGCAGAGCACCAGCTCCGGCACCTGCCGGCCGGCCAGCCAACCGCCGGCCGCGTGGGCGTCGGCCTGGCCGCGGGCGGACAGCGGCCGGTCCTCGTCGGCGACCCCCCGCGGTGCGTCGGCCTTGGCATGGCGCAGCAGCACCAGACTACGCGCGGTCATGGGGTCAGCTTGCCTCATCCGGGGCGCCTGCGCAGCCTGGGTGACCTGCTCACCGGGAGCGCGGTTCCGGCTCACCGGGGGCGCGGGATGTGGTTCGGGCTGTCCTCACCGCCCGGCCCGTCGTCGCCACCCGGCGACTGGTGCGCGGTGAGCCAGGCGGTCAGGGCGGTCTGGTCGTCCGGGTTCACCCCGTCGGCGAGCAGCCGGGTCATGGCGGTCGCCGCCTCCCCCCGCCGTTCGCCGGTGCTGTGCAGCCGGACCAGCTCTGGAGCCATCATCTCGATCGCCTCGTCGGTCGCGGCCGCGGCGGCCGCCGGCAGGCCGCGCTGGGCGGCCGCCCACGCCGCCCATGCCCGCACCACCGGGGGCAGCGCGGCCACGTCGTCATCGTCGAGCACCGCCCGCCGGTGCACCCAGTCCAGCAGGAGCAGCCCGGCCACGGCCGGGCTCCAGCGCAGCGGGTCGGCGTCCGGCGCGTCCTGCGCGAAGTCCAGGATCAGCCGCACCGCGTACTGCACCGACGCCTCCGCCTCTTCGTCCGAGCGGTCCAGGGTCCGCGCCTGCGGTGACTCCAGAAAGGAGGGTACGAGGTCAGCCGGGTCGGCCGGCGGCCCCGGCGCCGGCCGGGCCGCGCCCGCCGGCAGCAGCGCCAGCCGGGAGCCGGCCAGCGCCCGGTCGGTGGCGAGTGAGCCCTCCTCGGGCAGCACCGCCAGCCCATCGGTCACCGTCAGAAAGAAGCTCACCTGTGCCCGGAGCGTGCCCGGGTCCACCTCAGCCAGCCACACCAGCTCGTCCGCTTCGGCCGCCTTCCGCACCTCGTCCAGCACCCGCCCGGCCGGCTGCCCGACGAACATGTCCTTCACGATCCCGATGTTGTGGTCGACCAGCGCCACCACCGCGTGCTCCTGGCCGCCCAGCTCCGGCTCGTCATAGGCGAAGGTCGCCAGGTAACTGGTCTGGTCCCCGTACACGTCGCCGTAGGCCCAGGTGCCGACCGGCCGCACCCGGCCCACCTGCGCCGCCCACTGCGGCGAGCTCGCCCCCGGTCGCACCTTCGCCGCTCCGGTGGCTTCTGGCACCAGGCCGGCGAACACGGTCCGGATCGCCCGGGCCGGCGTGGTGCGCCGCCGGGCGGTGTGCGCCAGGAACCCGCCGACGAAGTCCCGGACCGCCGCCGCCCGTTCCCCTTCGGCGACCGCGTACACGCTGCCTAGCAGCGCCGCGCCTAGCATCTCGGCGGCCAGTGCGGTCTCTACCCGGGGCAGGTCCCGGGCGGCGTGCAGCACGAGGTCGTACGGTGTCTGCGGCATCCCTCGACCCTAGACCGCCACCCGGCCGCCCGGCCGGTGGTCACGCCGGGCCATCCCGGCGGTCACCCGGGGGCGGGTCATTGGGGGTGAGGTGGCGCGGCTGCGGGGTGGCGCGGCGGCGGGGTGGCGCCGGCGAGGTGCAGTGCCGCCCGGGCCTCCGCGTACCGCCGCAGCACCTCCCGGATCGGCTCCACCACCAGCCGGTCGGCGATCTCGGCCAGCGCGGCCCGGAGCCGGCCGGCCGTCCGGGCCCGCGCCCGCCGGGCCGCCCACCGGGCCAGCGACTGCGCCAGGGTCGCCAGCGCCAGCGCGCCCAGCAACCCGCCGGTCAGCAGCAGCACCGGCACCGGGACGGCACCGACCCGGGAGTGGCTGACCGGCACCGCGACCGCCGCCAGCACCCAGCCGATGACCAGCCAGCCCAGCCCGACCAGGGCGGTCCCGGCGGCCAGCCAGTGCGCCGCGCTGACCAGCCGGCACCACCCCGGCGCGCCCGGTCCGGTCGACGTGTCGCCGGTGGCTAGCGCGTCCGCTAGCGCGTCCGCCACGGCCTCTGGCAGGTCGTCCAGGTGGGACCGGCTGGCGTCGGCGATCGCGTCCGGCCACGGTGCAGGGAGCCCGGCCGAGGCGCGGGCGGCGACCGTGCGCACCGCCAGGCCGGCGGCCGCCCGCCCGACCGTACCGGCCGCCGTCGCCGGCGGCGGGTCGGCCGGCTTCCGCCGGACCCGCCACGACAACGGCCCGCTCATCGCCGCCGCCACCCGGGCCCGGTACGCGGACTCGGCCGCGCGGGTGGTCGCCGGCAGCCCGGCCGCCTCGGCCAGACCGCTGACCAGCTCCGGCACCCGGTCCACTGTGAGCGGGACCGGCTCCGGCCCGATCAGGTCGACTAGCCCGTCGACGACCTCGTCCACATCGGCGGCGAGCCGGTGCAGGGCGGCCCGGCGCCCGGTGACCAACGTTTGCAGCGCGGCCCGCAGCCCGGTCAGCCCGGCCGCGCCGATCACCGCCGAGGTTGCCAGCGTCGGCACGTCCGCCAGCCCGTCGGTGGCGAGCAGCTGGTCCAGGTCGGCCAGCAGCCGGGGCACGTCGGCGGCCTCGAGCAGGTCGGTCTGGTTGAGCGCGACCAGGGTGACCGCCCGGTGCCGGTGGAACCGGCGCAGATACCGTTCGTGGAGCACCCGGTCGGCGTACTTCTGGGGATCCACCACCCACACCACGAGGTCCACCAGCTCCAGCAGCTGACTCACCTCGGCGGCGTGGTCCGCCTCGACCGAGTCGAAGTCCGGCAGGTCCAGCAGGACCAGCCCGCGCAGGCTGGCCTGGTCGTCGGCGTCCAGCGCGCTCTCCCGGGCGAACCGGTTGGCCACCGGGACCCGCAGCCAGTCGAGCGTCGGGCCGGCCTCGGCCGGTTCGCCCCACACGCACGCGTACGCCTGCCCGGTGGTCGGCCGGCGCAGCCCGACCGGGGACAGCTCCATCCCGGCCAGCGCGTTGAACAGGCTGGACTTGCCGCTGCCGCTGCCGCCGGCCAGCGCCGTCACGGTGTGGGTCCGGGACAGCGCGAGCCGCTGGCCGGCCCGGGCGGCGACCGCCCGGACGGGTTCCAGCCAGTCCGCCGGCAGGTACGGCTCGGTGGCGCGCCGGAACCGGCCGAGCGCGTCGACCCGCAACGCCAGCGAACTCGGATCCACCTGCGCTTCGGCGCGCAGCTGGCCGATCACCTCGTCCACCAGCCGGGTCACTCGACGCGCTCCCCGACCGGTGCCGGCCCGGCCGGCTGCTCCACGTCCTCCGCCGGTTCCTCGGCCTCCGCTTGATCCACGGTGTCCGCCGGCTCCGCGGGCACCACCTGGTCGGCGGTCAGCCTGGCCGCCACCCGGGCACGCTCCAGTGCGACCGCGACCTCCCGCAGGCGCTGCGCCGGGGCGGCGTCCAGCGGCGCGCCGTCCAGCCGGTCCAGCCAGCGCCGGGCCTCGTCATCCAGCAGTCCGTTGACCCGTTCCAGCAGGTCGTCAGTCTGCCACTCGCGAGCGACCCGGTGTAGCCGCCGGGTCAGCTCCGACCCGGCCGGCGCTCCGGGCGGCGCGGGCTGGTCAGGCAGGTCGCCGGTGAGCAGAGCCGACCCGGCCGGGTGCGCGCGCCAGGCCAGACCGGTCTGCTCCGCGGCGTCGGTGGCCGCGCTACCGACCAGCGTGACCAGCCCGGACTCCACCGCCGTACGCCGGTGGCGGGGACCGGCCCGGCGACCGGTCAGCACGGCGACCCGGTCCCGCCACCCGCCGATCGTGGTCCGCAGAGCGCGGGCGAACTCGTCGACCGGCGCCCGTTGGTCGGGCGCCGGCTCGGCCAGCCGGAGCGCGCCGTCCCGGACCCCCCGTTCGACCGTGCCGCGGGCCACGCCGTACGCCAGCCCCACCTGCTCAGCCAGCCCCTCCGCCGCGGCGAGCTGCTCGGCGGCGGCGGCTGCCAGCTCCGCCAGCCGTGGTGGCACCGCGGCCAGCGTCCCGTTCAGCGTGTAGCGGATCACCCCCGCCCGGGTCGCCGGGTCGCCGGCCAACCCGTCGAACCAGCTTCGCAGCGGCCCGGTGGCGGCGTCCGGCAGCTGCCCCTGCCCGTCCACCCGGGTCTCGGGCAGCACGAACAGCGGCAGGCTGGCCAGGTCGTTCGCGATCAACAGCTCGCCGAGCAGCTCGACCAGCTCGGCGGTGGCCTCCGGGAGGACCCGCGACAGCACCAGTGCGACCACCGTGCCGCGCTCCCGGGCGGTGTGCAGCAGCCGCCACGGCACGGCATCCGCGTACCGCGCCGGGGTGGTCAGGAACAGCCACAGGTCGGCGGCGGCGAACAGCTGGTCGGAGAGCTCCCGGTTCGCGGCGACCACCGAGTCGATGTCGGGCGCGTCCAGGAACGCCAGCCCCGGCGGCAGAGCCGGCGCCGCCATGATCGTCAGCCGGCGCGGGTCGGTGTCCCGGTCGGTCGCCGCGGCGGCGGCGGTGGTCCGCGGGAGCCCGCCCAGCAGCCGGTCGCTGCGGAACCACCGGGTGTCCGTCGGGTGGCAGACCAGCACCGGGGCCCGGGTCGTCGGCCGCAGCACCCCGGCGGCACTGACCGGCGCCCGGACCAGGCTGTTGACCAGGGTCGACTTGCCGGCGCCGGTCGACCCACCGACCACCACCAGCATCGGCGCGTCCGGGTGGGCGAGCCGCGGGAGTGCGTAGTCATCGATCTGCCCGACCACCGCGGCGGCGGTGGCGCGGGCCGGGCCGGCCGATGGCAGCCGCAGTGGGAAGCTGAGCCCGGCCACCGTGGCACGCACGGCCCGCACCGCCTCGGCGAGGTCGTGAGCTGGGTCGTGAGCTGGGTCACCCCCGGTCGTCACGGGATAAGCCTGCCCGATCTACGCAACCCCGCACAAGCACCAGTTTGCCGCCCGCCGGTCCGGTCCGGTGTGACATCCAACCGGGACTTTGCCGATCGGCGAGCGTGTGGCAAGATTGAGTCCGGTCCACTCAACTTAGGCGGCTCACCTGCGGGGTTCGGCCGCCCGGCAATCCGGAGGAACAGGAACATGGCACGAGCGGTCGGCATCGACCTCGGTACGACGAACTCCTGCGTCAGCGTGCTCGAAGGCGGCGAGGCCACCGTCATCGCCAACGCCGAGGGATCCCGGACCACGCCCTCCATCGTCGCATTCGCCAAGAACGGTGAGGTGCTGGTGGGCGAGGTCGCCAAGCGGCAGGCGGTCACCAACCCGGACCGCACGGTCCGGTCCGTGAAGCGGGAGATGGGCACCAACTGGTCTATCGACATCGACGACAAGAAGTATAGCCCGCAGGAGATCTCGGCCCGGGTGCTGATGAAGCTCAAGCGGGACGCCGAGGCATACCTGGGCGAGCAGATCGGCGACGCGGTGGTCACCGTCCCGGCATACTTCAGCGACGCCCAGCGCCAGGCCACCAAGGAGGCCGGCGAGATCGCCGGCCTGAACGTGCTGCGGATCATCAACGAACCGACCGCGGCCGCCCTCGCGTACGGGCTGGACAAGGGCTCCAAGGAGCAGACCGTGCTGGTCTTCGACCTCGGCGGCGGCACCTTCGACGTCTCCCTGCTGGACATCGGCGAGGGCGTGATCGAGGTGAAGGCGACCAGCGGCGACAACCACCTCGGCGGCGACGACTGGGACGAGCGGATCGTCGAGCACCTGGTCAAGACGTTCCGGGGGCAGCACGGCATCGACCTGTCCCAGGACAAGATGGCGATGCAGCGGCTCCGGGAGGCGGCCGAGAAGGCCAAGATCGAGCTTTCCGCCGCGACCACCACCTCGATCAACCTGCCCTACATCACCGCCAGCGCGTCCGGCCCGCTGCACCTGGACATGAGCCTGAGCCGCTCGGATTTCCAGCGGATGACCCAGGACCTGCTGGACCGGTGCCGGAATCCGTTCACCTCGGCGATCAAGGACGCCGGGATCAAGCTCGCCGACATCGAGCACGTGATCCTGGTCGGCGGCTCCACCCGGATGCCGGCGGTCACCGAGCTGGTCAAGGAGCTGACCGGCGGCAAGGAGCCGCACAAGGGCGTCAACCCGGACGAGGTGGTCGCGGTCGGCGCCGGGCTGCAGGCGGGGGTGCTCAAGGGCGAGGTCAAGGACGTCCTGCTGCTGGACGTGACCCCGCTGAGCCTGGGCATCGAGACCAAGGGCGGCATCTTCACCAAGCTGATCGAGCGCAACACCACCATCCCGACCAAGCGTTCGGAGATCTTCACGACCGCCGACGACAACCAGCCCTCGGTGCTGATCCAGGTCTTCCAGGGGGAGCGGGAGATCGCGCAGTACAACAAGAAGCTCGGCACCTTCGAGCTGACCGGGCTGCCGCCGGCGCCGCGGGCGGTGCCGCAGATCGAGGTCACCTTCGACATCGACGCGAACGGGATCGTGCACGTCAGTGCCAAGGACCTCGGCACCGGCAAGGAGCAGTCGATGACCATCACCGGCGGCTCGGCGCTGCCCAAGGACGACATCGACCGGATGATGCGGGAGGCGCAGGACCACGCCGACGAGGACAAGCAGCGGCGGGAGGAGGCGGAGACCCGGAACCTGGCCGAGCAGGCGCAGTGGCAGACCGAGCGGTTCCTCGCCGAGAACGGCGAGAAGCTGCCAGAGGACTCGCGCGACCGGGTCAACGAGGCGCTCGGCGGGCTCCGGTCGGCGCTCGGCGGGACCGACACCGCCACCATCAAGTCGGCACACGACACCCTGAACCAGGCGATGCAGGATGCCAGCACCGCGCTGTACGCGCAGACCGGCGCGGCGGCGGCCGGCGAGGCCGGCTCCGCCGGACCGGGTGGGGCCGCGCCCGGGAGCGGTGCGGCCGAGGGCGCCGCGGCCGGTGACGGCCCGGGCGCCCCGGAGGATGTGGTGGACGCCGAGATCGTGGACGACGAGGACGACAAGAAGTGACCGGGCAGTCGGGTAAGGATGCCGGGCCGGGGCCACCGGGGGCCGGAGCCCCGGACGGCGCCGAGGACGCGGCGAAGCAGACCGAACCGGTGATCCGGGATCGGCGGCGGGTCCGGGCCACCGGGAAGCCGGCCGAGCCGTCCGGCCCGGCGGTGGCTCCGGCCGACGAGGCCCTGGCCGCCGGGGCCCTGGCCGCCGGCGGGCTCGGCGCCGAGCTGGTGGCCCTGCGGACCGAGCTGGACGAGCGGACCCGCGACCTGCAGCGGGTGAGTGCGGAGTATGCGAACTACCGCAAGCGGGTCGAGCGGGACCGGGCGCTGGTCGGCGAGCAGGCGACCGCGAACGTGCTCGGCGGGCTGCTGCCGGTGCTCGACGACCTGGACCGGGCGCGGGAGCACGGCGAGCTGGTCGAGGGGTTCGCCGCGGTCGCCGAGCAGCTGGTCGCCACGACCAGCAAGTTCGGGCTGACGCCGTTCGGGGAGCGGGGGGACCCGTTCGACCCGAACCGGCACGAGGCGGTCGCCCACCTGACCTCCGCCGAGGTCACCGAGCCGACCTGCGTCGATGTGCTGCGCCGGGGCTACCTGCTGGGCGACCGGCTGGTACGCCCCGCGATGGTGGCGGTGGCCGACCCGGCTCCGCCACCGCCGTCCGCGGCGGAGGCCGCGGAGCCGGCCGAGCCGGCCGACCCGGCCGCTCCGCCCGACCAGACCGAGACCGGGAGCTGACGTGAAGCATCGCTGGAGGGAGGTGCGTCGATGAGTTCCAAGGACTGGCTGGAGAAGGACTTCTACCAGGTCCTCGGCGTGCCCAAGACCGCCTCCACCAGCGAGATCAAGAAGGCGTACCGCAAGCTCGCCCGGGACCTGCACCCGGACCACAACCCGGGCAACACCGAGGCCGAGAACCGGTTCAAGGAGGTCTCCGAGGCCTACCAGGTGCTCGCCGACGAAGGCAAGCGCAAGGAGTACGACGAGATGCGCTCGCTGTTCGGGTCGGGCGCGTTCCGGCGGGGGGCGCAGCAGGCGCCGTTCGACGTCTCCGACCTGTTCGGCGGCGGGGAGGACCGGCGGTTCGGCGGGGCCAGCTTCTCCGACCTGTTCAGCTCGATCTTCTCGGGTGGGGGCGGCGCCACCGGCCGGGCCGGGCCGGCCCGGGGACGCGACGTCGAGGCCGAGGTCACCCTCGACTTCTCCGACGCGGTGCACGGAGCGACCCTGCCGCTGACCCTGCGGGCGCCCGGGGTCTGCGACACCTGCCACGGTTCCGGCGCCAAGCCCGGCACCCAGCCCCGGACCTGTCCACAGTGTCACGGGAGCGGGCTGATCACCCGGAACCAGGGGTCGTTTAGCTTCTCCGAGCCGTGCCGGGAGTGCCAGGGCGTGGGCACGATCGTGGAGGAGCGGTGCCCCGAGTGCCAGGGCACCGGCGGAGTCACCAAGACCCGCCGGCTGACCGTACGGATCCCGCCCGGGGTCGCGGACGGGCAGCGGATCCGGCTGGCCGGCCGGGGGGAGCCCGGGGTCCGGGGCGGCCCGCCCGGCAACCTGTATGTCCATGTCCGGGTGCGCCCGGACGACCTGTTCGGGCGAAGCGGCGACAACCTGACGCTGACCGTTCCGGTCACGTTCGCGGAGGCCGTGCTCGGCACCGACCTGCGAGTGCCCACGCTGGACGGTCCGGTGACCGTACGGGTGACGCCGGGTACGCCGCCCGGCCGGACCCTGCGGGTGCGGGGCCGGGGCGTCCCCCGCCGGGAGGGTGGCGCCGGTGACCTGCTGGTCACGGTCGAGGTCGTGGTGCCCGAACAACTCTCGAAGGAGGCGCGAGCGGCGCTGGAGTCGTTCGCGGAAGCGACCGGGCCGGCTCCCCGGCTTCATCTCGAGGAGCGGTCCGCGCCCGGGAAGGGAGCGCCCCGTGGCTGAGGATGCGAAGGTTCTGATCATTTCGGTGGCGGCGCGGATGGCCGGGATGCATCCGCAGACCCTCCGGCAGTACGACCGGCTGGGGCTGGTCCAGCCTGAGCGGACCCCCGGCGGTGGGCGCCGCTACAGCGTGCGGGACGTGGCGTTGCTGCGCGAGATCCAGCGGCTCAGCCAGGATGTCGGGATCAACCTGGCCGGCGTGAAGCGGATCATCGAGCTCGAACAGCTCGCCGCCGCCCGACTGCGACGACTGGAGGAGCTTGAGGACATCCTGGCCGCGGCCTACCAGCGGATCGCCGAGCTGGAGGCGCTGTCTCCGTTCCCGCGCCGGGACGTGATCCCGACCAGCCGCACCCCCCGCTGACCGCAGATCCCGGATCGGCTGCGGCCGACCGGGCCCCCGGGTAACGTGACCGGTGGTTCGGAACTCGCATTTGGGGCGTTCCGGGCCTTGCCGAGGGGGACAAGGAGCGTGTGTCATGGGTATCGGTGACAAGATGGGCGACATGGTCGACAAGGCCAAGGAGAAGGTCAGCGGCGCCACCGAACAGGCCAAGGACGCGGCCGGCAACCCGGTCGACGACCCGCAGGACGCCGCATCGGGCGCTCGGGAACGGACGCAGGACGCCGGCCAGCGGGCCCGCGACGCCGCTTCTGGTGGGCGGGACTCGACCCAGGACGCCGCTCGCGGGGCGCAGGACCAGCCTCGGGAGGGCTTCAACCGGGACCGGGATCGGGACCGGGAACGGGAACGGGACCTGTAACGGGTAGCGGCAGCGGACAGCGGGGTAACGGTAACCGGCGACGGTAACCCGGGACCACGGTCCGGCGATCGAGCGGGGCGGCAGCCGCCCCGCTCGACGGCGTCTGCGGCCCGGGCGTCCCGGAGCCCCGGGCGCCCGGCTCAGCTGAGCCGGCGAGGGTCGCGGACCAGGCCGCCCTCACACCAGTCGTGGTAGTCGAACAGGTCCGGCCGGGACAGGAGCACCCGGGTGTTGTGCGCCCAGGTGGCTAGCACGTCGTCGCCGTCGGCCTCGGCCTGCTCCACCAGCTTGCGCAGCCGCCGCCGTGGATGGGCGCGGAAGTTGGTGCGGATCCCGTCGGCCGCGTAGATGTAGAGGCAGTGCACCGCGAACCGGCGGGCCGGGCAGCCCGGGTCGAGCGCCAGGTCGAACAGGGTCCCGACCAGGTGATCACCGGAGATCAGCAGATCCCAGTCCGGCGGCATGGTATGCAGCGGCACCGAGTCCGGCTGGTAGGCCCAGTCGCGCAGCTCAGCAGGCGTGGGGTCCACCGGGTTTGCGAACCCGCGGAAGGCCGTCTGTTGCATACTCACGGTAGCTCCTTGCGGGGGGTGCTGCGGCGATCACCGTAGCGTGCCGGCACCGATGATCGGAAGACTTGTGGCCGTTCTGTTACGACGGACGCGCCGCCACTCGTACCATAGCCTGGCTAAAGCGTCGCATCCGACGGTGCGGCGTCCCGCCCGCTCCGCCGCAGTGCGCGCTTGAAGCCGGCGCTGTCGGGCAGCCGGGAGAGCAGCGTGCCGGCGATCACCGTGATCAGGACGTACGCGGTGGCGAACGGGGCCAGTTGGGGCTCGACTCCGGCCGCCACCGCGAGCCCGGCGATCACCACCGAGAACTCCCCTCGCGGCACCAGGCCGAGCCCGGCTCGCCACCGTCCACCGATCCCGATCCCGATCCGCCCGGCCGCGTACCACCCGGTCATCACCTTCGTGACGGTGGTGAGCGCGGCCAGGACGAGCGCCGGCAGCAGCACCGGCGGGATCTCGGTCGGGTCGGTGGCGAGCCCGAAGAAGACGAAGAAGGCGGCCGCGAACAGGTCCCGCAGCGGGCTCAGCAGCCGGGTCGCGTGCGCGGCGACCGGCCCGGAGATCGCGATCCCGACCAGGAACGCGCCGACCGCGGCCGACACGTGCACCCGTTCGGCCAGCCCCGCCACCAGCAAGGTCAGCCCGAGCACGCCGAGCAGCAGCGCCTCCGCCTCCTTCGCCGCGATCAGCGCGGAGACCAGGTTGCCGAACCGCAGGGCCAGTACCAGCACCGCCAGCACCGCCCCGACCGCCACCACCAGCGTGGTGGCGCCGGCCAACAGCCCGGCCCCGACCACCAGCGCGGCCAGCACCGGCAGGTAGAACGCCATCGCCAGGTCTTCGATCACGAGGATCGAGATGATGACCGGAGTCTCCCGGTTCCCGACCCGCTGCAGGTCGCCGAGCAGCTTCGCGATCACCCCGGACGAGGAGATCCAGGTGATCCCGGCCACCGCCACCGCGGCCACCGGCCCCCAGCCGAGCAGCAGCGCGAACCCGGCGCCCGGCAGCGTGTTGAGCACCGCGTCGGCCAGCCCGGCCGGCGTGTGCCGGCGCAGGTTGCCGACCAGCTCGGTTGCCGTGTACTCCAGGCCCAGCATGACCAGCAGCAGCACCACGCCGATCTGGGCACCGACCTTGAAGAACTCTTCGCTGTCCGAGAGCGGCAGCAGCCCGCCGGAGCCGAACGCCAGCCCGACCAGCAGGTAGAGCGGGATCGGTGAGATCGCCAGCCGGCGGGCCAGCCGGCTGAGCAGGCTGAGCCCGAACAGCAGCGCCCCGACCTCGATCAGCAGCATCGGGACGTCGAGGTCGCTCTGCATCGGTGCGGTCAGCCGTCGGCGAGCACGCGGCAGATCGCGTCCAGGCCACGCCGGGTGCCCACCACCACGACCACATCACCGGGAGCGAACACCAGCTCCGGCCCGGGCGAGGCGATCACACCACCGTCCCGCAGCACCGCCACGATCGAGACCCCGGTACGGGTACGCGCGCGGGTGTCGCCGAGCGGCCGCCCGACGTACGGCGAGTCGACCGGGAGCGTGAGCTGTTCGGTGAGCAGTCCGGCGGCCTGTTCCCGGAGCCCGGCCAGCTGGCCGAGCATGAGCGAGGCGCCGAGGATGCCGGCCAGCGCCTCGGCCTCGTCGTCGGTCAGGTCGAGCTGTTCGGTGGCGGCGTCCGGGTCGTCCCGGTCGAACAGGACAAGATGACGCTGCCCGGTCCGGTGCGAGACCACGCCGATCCGCCGGCCGGCCTCGGTGACCAGGTCGTGTCGCATCCCGATCCCTGGCAGCTCCACCTGCTCCACCCGTACCCGCACCCGGCCACCGTACCCGGCGCCCGGACCGCATCCGGGCTAGAGTCGGCGCCGTGGATGAGCAGCTGCCGGAGCGGGCCGAGGTGCGGATCTCGGACGCTGACCGGGACCGCGCGGTCCAGCGCCTGCACGACGCGGTCGCCGAGGGCCGGCTGACCATGCCCGAGTTCGAGCAGCGGGTGGACGGGGTGCTGCAGGCCCGCACCGGATCGGAGGTCGCGCCGTACCTGGCCGACCTGCCGGCGACTCTGGCCGGGCCGGAGCACGCGGAGCTGCGGGCGACCGCCTCGGACCTCAAGCGCACCGGGCGCTGGCTGGTGCCGCGCCGCCTGTCGGTGTTCAGCAAGGCCGGCTCGGTCAAGCTGGACCTCACCGAGGCGGTGCTGGCCCACCCGGTGGTGGAGCTTGTGGTGGAGGTGCACGCCGGTTCGACCACGGTGGTCCTGCCCCGCGGTGCCTCGGTCTACGTCGACCAGATCGAGCTGGTGGCGAGCGTGGCGAAGGTCCACCGCCGGGTGCAGACCTCCCCCGAACCGGTCGGCACCCCACATGTGGTGGTCACCGGCAAGCAGCGGGCCGGCAAGCTGGTGGTCCGCCACCAGCGCCGATTCCTCCGCTGGCGCTGGTAGCGGACCGGTCCGGTCAGACCGGCAGCTTGCGGGCCTCCGCCCGCGCCAGTCTCGCCCTCGTCTCGGCCAGCTTTTCCTCCCACATCTGGCGCTCGAACTCGTTGCCGCGCACCGCCGCCGCCGCAATGTCTTGCTCATATTCCACGATGTCGTCGCGAAGCTCCGCAAGATTGAACTCATGTAGCTCCCGCATGTGCCGCTTCTGCCGCTCTTCCCGCTCCGGGTTCACACCGAGTCGCCTCCCCACCGCTCGTCCAGCCTGCCCAGCCAGTGAGTCTTCTTCTCGATCTCCTGGCGAAACTTCGCCAGGTTCTCGTCATACATCGCGACGATCTCCCGGTCTCGCTGCAGCTAGCCTCCCCCTGATACTGACGTACGAACAACCTAGCGGACGCGTACGACACCGGGTCGCCGGTGGCGGCGGTAGGTTGAGTCGGGTAGGCTCAACCCTTGTGAACCCTGAGCGCCTGACCACCAAGAGTCGCGAAGTCGTCCGGGCCGCGGTCGGCACCGCCGCGCAGCACGGTCACGCCACGGTCGAGCCCTGGCACCTGCTGCTGTCTTTGCTGGACACCGGCGGCTCTACCGCCGCCGGCCTGCTGCGGGCGGTCGGCGCCAACCCGGCCGACATCCGCCGCCCGGCCGCCCGGGCGATCGAGCAGCTGCCGAGCGCCCGCGGCGCCTCGGTGGCCGAGCCCAGCCTGTCCCGGGAGCTGGTCAACGCGATCAACGCCGCCGAGCAGGTGGCCCGCCCGCTCGGCGATGAGTATGTGTCGACCGAGCACCTGCTGGCCGGGCTGGCCCAGCTCGACGGAGCGGTCTCCAGCCTGCTGCGGGACGCCGGCGCCACCACCGAGGCGCTGGTCGCGGCCTTCCCGCAGGTGCGCGGCGGCGATCGCCGGGTCACCACCGCCGAGCCGGAGCAGACCTATCAGGCCCTGGACAAGTACGGCGTCGACCTGACCGGGCTGGCCAAGGAGGGCAAGGTCGACCCGGTGATCGGCCGCGACTCGGAGATCCGCCGGGTGATGCAGGTGCTCAGCCGGCGTACCAAGAACAACCCGGTGCTGATCGGCGAGCCGGGAGTCGGCAAGACCGCGATCGTGGAGGGGCTGGCCCAGCGGATCGTCGCCGGCGACGTGCCGGAGAGCCTGCGCGGCAAGCGGCTGGTCAGCCTGGACCTGAGCGCGATGGTCGCCGGCGCGCAGTATCGCGGCCAGTTCGAGGAGCGGCTCAAGTCGGTGCTGGAGGAGATCAAGGCCAGCGACGGCCAGATCATCACGTTCCTGGACGAGCTGCACACGGTGGTCGGTGCCGGCAGGGGCGAAGGGTCGATGGACGCCGGGAACATGCTCAAGCCGATGCTGGCCCGCGGCGAGCTCCGGATGGTGGGTGCCACCACACTGGACGAATATCGCGAGCACATCGAGAAGGACCCGGCCCTGGAGCGCCGGTTCCAGCCGGTGCTGGTCGGCGAGCCGAGCGTGGAGGACACGATCGGCATCCTGCGCGGGCTGAAGGAGCGGTACGAGGTGCACCACGGGGTCCGGATCACCGACGCCGCGCTGGTGGCCGCCGCCACCCTGTCCGACCGGTACATCTCCGACCGGTTCCTGCCGGACAAGGCGATCGACCTGGTCGACGAGGCCGCCTCCCGGCTCCGGATGGAGATCGACTCCCGGCCGGTGGAGGTGGACGAGATCGAGCGGGCGGTCCGCCGGCTGGAGATCGAGGAGATGGCGCTGGCCAAAGAGGACGACCCGGGCTCCGCGCAGCGGCTGGCCCGGCTGCGGGCCGAGCTGGCCGACCTGCGGGAGCAGCTGACCGCGCTGTCCGAGCGGTGGCGCAACGAGAAGGAGCACATCACCAAGATCTCCGCCACCAAGGAAGAGCTGGAGGCGCTGCGCGGCGAGGCCGACCGGGCCGAGCGGGACCTCGACCTGACCCGCGCCTCCGAGCTGCGCTACGGCCGGATCCCGGAGCTGGAGCAGCGGCTGCGCGCCGCCGAGGAGGAGCTGGCCCAGCTGCAGCGGGCGGGCGCGATGCTGAACGAGGAGGTCGGGGAGGACGACATCGCGGCGGTGGTGGCGAGCTGGACCGGCATCCCGGCCGGCCGGATGATGGAGGGTGAGACCGCCAAGCTGCTGCGGATGGAGTTCTCGCTGGCCGAGCGGGTGGTCGGGCAGGCCGAGGCGGTCCGGGCGGTCGCGGACGCGGTGCGCCGGGCCCGGGCCGGGGTCGCCGACCCGGACCGGCCGACCGGCTCGTTCCTGTTCCTGGGCCCCACCGGGGTCGGCAAGACCGAGCTGGCCAAGGCGCTGGCCGGGTTCCTGTTCGACGACGAGCGCGCGATGGTCCGGATCGACATGAGCGAGTACGGCGAGAAGCACGCGGTGGCCCGGCTGGTCGGGGCGCCGCCCGGCTACATCGGGTACGAGGAGGGCGGCCAGCTCACCGAGGCGGTGCGCCGCCGGCCGTACTCGGTGATCCTGCTGGACGAGGTCGAGAAGGCCCATCCGGACGTGTTCGACCTGCTGCTGGCGGTGCTGGACGACGGCCGGCTGACCGACGGGCACGGCCGCACAGTGGACTTCCGGAACGCGATCCTGGTGCTCACGTCCAACCTCGGCTCGGCGGTGCTGGCCGACTCGACCCGCACCGAGGGGCAGCGCCGGGAGGGCGTGCTGTCGGTGGTCCGGTCCCACTTCAAGCCGGAGTTCCTGAACCGGCTGGACGACATCGTGGTCTTCCACGCGCTCACCGCCGACGACCTGACATCCATCGTGGACATCCAGCTGGACCGGCTGCGGACCCGGCTGGCCGACCGGCGGCTGGAGCTGGCGGTCACCGAACCGGCCCGCGGGTGGCTGGCCCGGCACGGCTACGATCCGGTCTACGGCGCCCGGCCGCTGCGCCGGCTGGTGCAGTCCGCGATCGGCGACCAGCTCGCCAAGGAGCTGCTGGCCGGTACCATCCGGGAGGGTGACACGGTGCGGGTGGACCTCGCCGACACCAAGGCCGGGCTGTCGGTGACCAACCCGGCCGGCTGATCGGGGCTACGCTCCGCATCGGGCTACCTGCCTGGACGTTGCGCCGGTCCGGTACGGTGTGGGCGATCGGAGGAGGAGAGCTCATGTCGGAAGGCTTCGCCGCGCCACCGCCACCCCCGCCGCCCGGCCCGGCCGCCCGGGTCCGCCCGGCGACCGTGACCGCCGCCACCTGGCTGCTGGTGGGGTACGCCGTCCTGGCGATCGTGGGCGGGGTGATCGGGTTGGCCAACGCCGGCACCATCTCGGACGTCTACCGGGAGGCGTATGCGGGCACCGACGCCGAGGGCATGGAGGGCGCCGCGATCGGCGGCGTGGTCGGCGGCGGCGCGGTCAGCATGGTGATCGCGATCGGGGTGATCGTGCTGGCGATGCTCAACCACCGGGGAAAGAACCCGGCCCGGATCGTGACCTGGGTGCTGGGCGGGATCGCGCTCTGCTGCACCGGTGGCGGGCTGGCGCTCACCGGCGCCACCAGCGGCTTCCAGATGGACAGCGGCACCGGGCCGGACCCGGCGGAGGTCCAGCGGATGGTGGACGAGGCGCTGCCCAGCTGGTACGGAGGGGTCAGCCTGACCATCACGATCGTGTCGATCCTGGCGATCGCGGTGGCGCTGCTGCTGCTCGCGCTGCCGCCGTCGAACGCGTTCTTCCGCAAGCCGGAACAGCCGTTCGAGCCGCCGCCGGGCTACCCGCCGCCGCCGAGCTACCCGCAGGTGGGCTGACCCTCCGCGATCTCACCCATCCGGGAGGAGGCAGCGGGCATGTACGGCCCGGGAGCGCTGCTAGCCGACCGGTACCGGCTGGACGAGCGAGTCGGCGGTGGCGGGATGGGCGAGGTCTGGCGGGCCACCGACCAGGTGCTCGAACGGACCGTGGCGGTGAAGGTGATGCGGCCGGAGCTACTGGAGGAGCCCGGCTTCGCGGAGCGGTTCCTGGTCGAGGCGCGCACCATGGCCACGATCCGGCACCGCGGGGTGGTCGGCGTCCACGACTATCGCAGCGACGCCTCCGACGCGTTCCTGGTCATGGAGTACGTGGACGGCGAGGCGCTCTCCCGCCGGCTGCACCGGCTCGGCCGGCTCGACCCGGCCCTGACCATGGAGCTGGTGGCGCAGGCCGCCGACGCGCTGCAGGCCGCCCATGACCGGGGGGTGGTGCATCGCGACATCAAGCCGGGCAACCTGCTGGTCACCTCCGACGACCAGCTGGTGCTCACCGACTTCGGGATCGCCCGCTCGGCCGCCTCGACCCCGCTCACCGCCACCGGCGCGGTGATCGGCACCCCGTCGTACCTCGCCCCGGAACAGGTGCTGGGCCAGCCGGCGACCGCCCGCTCCGACCTGTACTCGCTCGGGGTGGTCGCGTACGAGTGCCTGGCCGGCCGGCGGCCGTTCGACGGTGAGAACCCGTTCGACATCGCGATGAAGCGGCTTCGGGAGCCGCCGCCGACGCTGGCGGCCGGCGCCTCGCCGGCCGTGCTGGCGGTCGTGGAGCGGGCACTGGCGGCCGACCCGGAGCAGCGGTGGCCGTCCGCCGCGGAGCTGGCCGCGGCGGCCCGCCGGGCGCTGGTGCCGGGCTCGTCCAGCCCGCCGGCCCGGCCGGGCTCACCGGACCCGCCGGCCCGGCCGGACTCGCCGGCGTTCGCCGCCGCCCGGGCCGCCGTGCCGGAGCCGCCGCAGCCGGTCGCGCCGACCAGGCAGGAGCGGCCCGCGCCGGTCCGGCCGGCTCCCGCGTACCCGACCACCACCACCCGGCCGCCGGCTCCCGCGTACCCGGTCCCGCCCGCGCCGCCGGAGCGGCCGCCGGTCGTGCTGGTGGCCAACCTGCTGCTGCGGGTGGCCGCCCTGAGCCTGATTATCTACTGTGTAGCGTCATTGTCGGTAATGGACATCGTCACGGTGGAGACTGAGCGGGCGCTCGGAACCAGCGGCGACGACCTGCTCGGGCTGCTGCTGGCGCTGGCCTGGGGCGTGGTCCTCGGGCTGTTCCTGATCGCGCTGCTCCTGCTGCTGCTGTCCTGGCGCAACGACCGGCGCAGCCGGACCGCGCGGGCATGGACGTTCACGATCGGGTTCTTCGTGCTGTGCTGCTGCGCCCCGGCCGGCGTACTGGGCAGCGCCGGTACCGGGGTGGTGGACGCCGACCGGTCCGGGTATGAGCAGCGGCTGGCCGCGGCGATGCCCCCCTGGTATGAACCGGTGACCAGCGGGTCCGGTCTGATCATGGCGGTCGCGCTGCTGGCGGCGCTGGTGCTGCTGATGCTGCCCGCGGCGAACCGCTTCTTCCGGCTGCCGCCCCGGCCCGCCTTCTACTACCCTTACAACCCCTACCCGCCGCACCAGCATCCGCGCCCCTGACCGGGCGGGAGAGGGGCAGCCCGATGGCACGCCGGACCGCGCTGGTCACCGGGGGGACCGCCGGGATCGGCGCGGCGTTCGCCCGCCAGCTCGCCGCCGGCGGGTACGACCTGCTGCTGGTCGCCCGGGACGAGGCGCGGCTGCGTGCCCGGGCCGACGAGCTGGCGGCGGCGCACGACGGTTGCCAGGTCGCGGTGCTACCGGCCGACCTGGCCACCGAGGCCGGGATCGCCACGGTGGCCGCCCGGGTCGCGGACCACCCGCCCGACCTGCTGGTCAACAGCGCCGGAACCAGCCTGAACCGGTCGTTCCTGCAGTCGAGTCCAGAGGCTGAGGAGCGGCTGCTCCGCCTGAACGTGCACGCGGTGATGCGGCTGACCCTGGCCGCACTGCCCGGCATGGTCGAGCGCCGGCACGGGGGCGTGGTCAACGTGTCGTCGGTGGCCGGGTTCGCCGCCGCGCTGATGCCGGGTTCCACCTATCCGGCGGGCAAGGCGTGGGTGACCAGCTTCAGCGAGTCGGTGGCGCAGTCGGTCCGGCGGTACGGGGTACGGGTGCTGGCGCTGTGCCCGGGGTACGTGCGCACCGAGTTCCACCAGCGGGCGGGCATCGACATGTCCCGGACGCCGCGCCGGCTGTGGCTGGAGGCCGACGCCGTGGCCGCGGACGGGTTGCGGGCGCTGGCGCGAGGTGATCTGGTCCGGGTGGTCGACTGGCGATATCGGATGATCGTCGGTGGGATCCGGTTCGTCCCACGGCGGGTGTTGCGCGCGGCCGTCCGCGACACCCGCGGTCGAATCCGCGGTGACCAGCGGTGACCCCGTAGTCTGGGGGCATGACGGAGCGCGACGACCTGTGCAAGTTCATCGCTGACCTGGCGGTGGTGCGCGGGCGGGTCGTGCTCAGCTCCGGCCAGGAGGCCGACTGGTATATCGACCTACGGCGGGTCACGCTGCACCACGAGGCGGCGCCGCTGGTCGGCCGGGTGATGCGGGAGCTGACGGCGGACTGGGACTACCAGGCGGCGGGCGGGCTGACGCTCGGGGCCGACCCGGTGGCCGCGGCCATGCTGCACGCCGCCGCGGCGGCCGGGCAGCAACTGGATGCGTTCGTGGTCCGGAAGGCGGACAAGGTGCACGGCCTGCAGCGGCGGATCGAAGGGCCGGAGGTGGCGGGGGAGCGGGTGCTCGCGATCGAGGACACGTCCACTACCGGCGGTAGTGTGCTGACCGCGGTCGAGGCACTCCGGCAGGCGGGCGCCGAGGTGGTCGGGGTGGCGGCGGTGGTCGATCGCGGGGCGGCGCAGGCGGTGGCATCCGCTGGTCTGGCGTACCGATCAGCCTACACGTTGACGGATCTTGGCTTTTAGGTCGAAAGAATTTATAGATATGACCAGGTAGGCAGATCGATGCTGCGCTGGAAGGATGGGACACGTGGGAACTGCACTTGCTGATACTAGTCCGGTCGCCTCACCCCTTGCGGGTGAGCCGATCCACCGTACCGATGCCGAGAAGCTGGCGGGTGTGCTCAAAGCACTGGCGGACCCTGCCCGGCTGCGGCTGTTGAGCCTGATCCAGTCCTCACCCGAGGGTGAGGCGTGTGTGTGCGATCTGACCGAGCCGGTTGGGCTGTCCCAGCCGACGGTCAGTCACCACCTCCGGATCCTGACCGAAGCGGGTCTCCTGGAGCGGGAGAAGCGTGGCGTGTGGGCTTACTACCGGCTGGTCCCGACCGCGATCGGGACGGTCGCCCAACTGCTCACGCCGCCCCGGCGGCGCCGGAAGGCACGCTGACCGACCGCGAGCGGCACCCCACCGACCTGCGCGACCAGCTCGCGCAGGTCGGTGCGGATGTCGTCCGCGCTGGCCTCGTCGTCGGCTCCGGCGGTAACCTGTCCGCCCGCGAGCCCGGCGGGGGCGAGTGCTGGGTGACCCGGTCCGGCAGCTGGCTGGACCGGCTCGACCGGGACCAGTTCGTCCGGGTCCGGATCACCGACGGCGCACCGTCTCCGGCTGCCGAGACACCCTCCTCCGAGCTGGCGCTGCACCTGCACACCTATCGCGCGCGCCCGGACGTCAACGCCGTCGTCCACCTGCACCCGCAGAGCGTGCTGCTGCTCGACGCGCTCGGCGAGCGGATCCGGTTGGTCACCACCGACCACTCCTTCTACCTGCGCGAGATCGCGCGGGTCGGGTTTCACCCGCCCGGTTCGGTCGCGCTCGCTGCGGCGGCCGCCGCAGCGGTGGCCGGCGGCGCGGTGGCGGACGCAGGCGGCGCGGTGGCCGGCGGCGTGAACTGTCTGATCCTGGCCCATCACGGCTGTTCGGTGCTGGGCGGCACCGTTGGCCTGGCCCACCGGCGGGCACGCAACCTGGAGGAGGCCGCCCAGCTCACCTACCGCGCGCTCACCCTCGGCCGGCGAGATCTGCCGGAGTGCCCGGGCGCCGGCCCGCCAGGCTCAATATGAGATCGTTTCGGATGTAGATCGCCTGGTCAGGGAGCCGCCGTTGCCGTCACACCACCGCCTTGCCGGCCCGGCAGCCCCGGGACCTGCAGACCGTGGGTCCGGACGCGGACCTGCCGCAGCTGGAGGCGATCGCCGCCGCCACCGGCGGGGGCGCGTTCCACCTGGAGGACCCGGACCAGATCGCCCTGGTCTTCCTCCGCGCCCTGCTCACCTAGGTCGTGTTGAGCATGGAGTTCCGTCGGCGTGTCCCCCGGCGTGTCGTGCCGCAACTCCATGCTCAACGGCGTCGGACGGGTGCCGGCGGAACCAGTGCTCCAGCAGGATCATCCCGCCCACCACCGCGGCGCCCAGCAGGCCCAGACCGATGATCGGCAGCACCGGCGAGTCCGGCGCGAGCAGCTCGTGGTCCTCGGTCTGCCACGGCCACAGCGCCCGCAGCGCCCCGACGATCAGACCGGTCATCACCGCCAGGGTGACCCGCCGCAGGTTGGCGAGCAGCCACTGCAGCCCCTTCACCACCAGCGACAGCCCGACCACCGCTCCCAGCGCGAACGCTCCGATGTAGGCCAGGTCCAGGTCCCGGACCGCCTCCGAGGTGGGCACGTACAGCCCGAACGCGAGCAGCAGGAAGGCACCCGAGACCCCGGGCAGGACCAGCGCGCAGACCGCCACCGCCGCGGCCAGGAACACCACCGGCAGGGACGGCTCCACCGACAGCTGCAGCTCGCCGGTGAACAGGTACGCGGCCAGCCCGCCGGCCGCCGCCAGCACCAGCTCCCGGGCCCGCCACCGGACCCCGAGCATCCGGACCGGCACGATCAGGGCGGCGGCTACCATCCCGAAGAACAGGGCGCGCAGCGGCACCGGGTGCTCCTCGATCGCCGGACCCAGCAGCAGCAGCGCCACCACCAGCGTCGGGGCCATCCCGAGCAGCAGCGGCACGAGCACGTCCCAGCGGACCTCGCGGAGTTCGGCGCGCGCCCGTGCCCGGTCGGTGATCAGTGACCGTACGCCGGTCACCAGGTGCCCGGCCGAGCCGATGATCGTCTCGTACACCCCGGTGACCAGGGCTACCGTGCCGCCGCTGATGCCGGGCACCGCCTCGGCGGCGCCGATCAGGCTGCCGCGCAGCACGTTCGCGGCTCGGGTACGGGTAGACCTGCGGGCACTGGTCGGCACAGTGGCCACCCTAGCGGGCGTAGCCCGCCGAGCGAGGGCCGCCAGCGAGGCGCCGCGAAGCAAGCCGAGCGATCAAGCGGGCCGAGCGGGCATAACAGCGGTCGGAGCGGCATAACAGTGGAGGCGGCCAAGCGTAGGCTGAGCAAGGGGAGGCGATACGCGATGTCGGAGGACGCCTCCGGGCTGAGCCTGCAGGACCCGTTCACGGTGCCGACCGAGCACTGGCATCGGCTGCCGGACGGGCGGATCCAGTGCGACGTCTGCCCGCGGGCCTGCAAGCTGCGGGAGGGCCAGCGCGGCCTGTGCTTCGTCCGGGGTCGGGTCGGCGACCAGATAGTGCTCGCCTCCTACGGGCGGTCCAGCGGTTTCTGTGTCGACCCGGTCGAGAAGAAGCCGCTCAACCACTTCCTGCCGGGTTCGTCGGTGCTGTCGTTCGGCACCGCCGGCTGCAACCTGGCCTGCCGGTTCTGCCAGAACTGGGACATCTCCAAGTCGCGCGAGATCGACACGCTCTCGTCGGCCGCCGCGCCGGAGACCCTGGCCGCCGCCGCGGAGCGGCTCGGCTGCCGCTCGGTCGCGTTCACGTACAACGACCCGGTGATCTTCATGGAGTACGCGATGGACGTCGCCGACGCCTGCCGGGAGCGCGGGATCCGGTCGGTGGCGGTCTCGGCCGGCTACATCAACCCGGCCCCGCGGGCCGAGTTCTACCGGCACATGGACGCCGCCAACATCGACCTGAAGGCGTTCACCGAGGCCTTCTACCAGAAGATCACGTTCGCCCGGCTCACGGCGGTGCAGGAGACGCTGTCCTACCTGCGGCACGAGACCGGGGTGTGGTTCGAGATCACCACCCTGCTGATCCCGGGTCACAACGACTCGGACGCCGAGATCGCCGACGAGTGCGCGTGGCTGGTCGAGGCACTGGGCCCGGACGTGCCGCTGCACTTCACGGCGTTCCACCCGGACTTCAAGATGCGCGACGTGCCGCGTACCCCGCCGGACACGCTGCGGCGCGCCCGCCGGATCGCGCTCGAGCACGGGCTGCGCTACGTCTACACCGGGAACGTGCACGATCCGGACGGGCAGACCACCGGATGCCCGGGCTGCGGCGCGGCGGTGGTGGTCCGCGACTGGTATGAGATCCGGCGGTACGCGCTGACCGACGCCGGCCGGTGTGCCACCTGCGGCACCCAGCTGCCCGGCGAGTACGACGGGCCGGCCGGCGGCTGGGGCTCTCGCCGGATGCCGGTCCGGCTGGCCGACCCGGCGCCGCCCGGCACCACCGGGCACGACCGCCGCCCCGCCGCCCCCGCGCCCGCCTGAGCTGAGCGCAGCTGAGCTCAGCTCAGCGCGAGTCGGCCGGGTGGCGATTGCCGGCTCGCGGGTGCTCCGGCTCGTCCGGGGTGGCGTCGAACGGCACCGGTGGGGTGGCCAGCGGCAGCGCCGCCAGCCGCATTAGCAGCAGCAGGTTGTCGTCGCCGGCGGTCCGGTTGAGCCGGAGCCGGCCGCAGTCGGTGCACCGGTGGATCAGCACCCACCGGCCCTTGCCGCGCACGGTTACCGCGATCGGCTCCATCCCACCCGGGCAGGTGGCCTCCCGGTCACCGGGTGCGTTCCGGTCCAGGTGCCGGGACCAAAGGCAGGACGGACAGTGGTTGCGATGGGTGGTGCCGGGGGCGTCGAGAGAGACGGCTACCCCGCAGTGCCCGCATCGGAAGGATCGTGAGAAAGCCAAGGCGCAGGACCTTTCGGAGCGACGGCGGCGCCGGCCGCCGGACGGGTTCGGGTCTGGACGGACATGCTCGCCTCCTCTCGCTCCGGGACAGTTGCCGGTTCAGCCGACCACTCGGGTGGTCCGGCGTCAACTGGATTTGTGGTAGACCGGGGGGCGTGAGTGGCCCGGCGCCGCGGACCCGACCGCCCGCCGTGGCGGGCCGGTTCTACCCGCGCGACCCGGCCGAGCTGGCCGCCACCGTGGACCGGCTGTTGGACGCGGTCGAGCTACCGGCGGTCGAGCCGCTGGCCCCGGCGTACCTGGTGCCGCACGCCGGCTACCGGTTCTCCGGCCCGACCGCGGCACAGGTCTTCGCCCGGCTGCGCCGGCACGCCGCCGGGGTACGGCGGGTGGTGCTGGTCGGTCCGGCCCACTTCGTCCCGGCCACCGGGTGCGTGGCCGCCGCCGGCCCGGCCGCCTGGGCGACGCCGCTGGGGGAGCTGCCGGTCGAGGACCCCACCTGGCTGGCCGGGCACGGGGTCACCGTCGACGACCGGCCGCACGCGCCGGAGCACTCGCTGGAGGTCCAGCTGCCGTTCCTGCAGCGCGCACTGGGCCGGCCGGTGCCGGTACTGCCGATGGTGGTCGGACCGGCGCCGCCGGAGGCGGTGGCGGACTGCCTGGCCGCCGCCGCCGCCGACGCCGGCGCCGGCCCGGGGACGGTGGTGCTGTGCAGCAGCGACCTGTCGCACTACCTGGACCAGGCCGCCGCCCGGGCGGCCGACGACCGCACCGCGGCCGCGATCGAGGCGCTGGCGGCGGACCGGATCGGCCCCCGGAGCGCGTGCGGCGCGTACGCCCTGCGCGGTCTGCTGAGCTGGGCGCGCGGCACCGGCCTGGATCCGGAGCTGCTGGACCTGTGCACGTCGGCCGACACCGCCGGCGATCCGACCAGGGTTGTCGGCTACGCCGCGTTTGCCTTTCATCACGCCACGTAGACGTTTTCTCCCGGTTTTGTGTGGTTTGTCGGTATGCTCTCGGCCTATGGCCCATCTGAAGCGAGCTATCAGCATGGCCGGCGTCGCCGTCCTCGGGGTGACCGCCGGCTGCGCCAGCGCCGGCGACCAGGGGTCGGCGGGTGCGGACGGACCGGCGCCGGCGCCGGCCGGATCGCCGGCTGGGTCGGCGGCTCCGTACCAGGTCCTGGCTGGGATGCCGGAGTATCCGTCCTACGCCAACGTCTACGCCGCTGCCGGCCCGGACGAGCTCAGCAAGGCCGTCGAGGGGCACCGGGAGCTGGTCTACGTCCCGCACAACGAGAGCGACGACGTCTACGTGATCGACCAGAAGACCTTCGAGGTGGTCGACCGGTTCCCGGGCGGGCCGGAGCCGCAGCACGTGGTGCCCTCGTACGACCTGTCCACGCTCTACGTCGCCGCCAGCCGGGTGCCGACCGGTGGGCTGGTGCCGATCGACCCGGCCACCGGCGAGCCGGGCGAGCCGATCGACGTGCAGGACGTCTACAACCTCTACTTCACGCCGGACGGCGCACACGGGATCGTGGTCGCCGAGGCGTACCGGCGGCTGGACTTCTACGACGCGCAGACCTGGGAGCCGGTCACGTCCGTGGAGCTGCCGGAGTGCGACGGCATCAACCACATGGACTACTCGGCCGACGGGCGGACCATGCTGTTCAGCTGCGAGTTCGCCAACCGGCTGGTCGTGCTCGACAGCGAGACCCACGAGAAGGTGGGGCAGCACGACCTGGACGTGGTCGACGACGGGATGCCGCAGGATGTCCGGCTGACCCCGGACGGGGAGCGGTTCCTGGTCGCGGACATGCGGGCGGGTGGTGTCTATGTCCTGAACGCCGACGCCACCGAGCGGCTCGACTTCATCCCGACCGGCGAAGGGGCGCACGGCATCTACTTCAGCCGGGCCGGCGACCTCGCGTACATCTCCAACCGGGACGAGGGCAGCGTCACGGTCCTGGACCTGGCAACGCTGCGACCGGTCGACAACTGGCGGATCCCGGGCGGCGGCAGCCCGGACATGGGTGGCCTGAACGCGGACGGCTCGGTGTTGTGGCTCAGCGGCCGCGACCACGACGAGGTGTACGCGATCAGCACCGCCGACGGGGAGCTGCTGGCCCGGATCCCGGTCGGCTCGCGGCCGCACGGGCTGGCGGTCTGGCCGCAGCCTGGCCGCTACTCACTAGGCCACACCGGCAACATCCGTTAATGGTCGTACTCGTCCTCCAGGTCGACCACGATCGCCTGCTCCACGGCGTCCCACTCGCCGACCTCCGGGCCGCGGCGCACCTGCAGCGGCTCCTCGACCGGGTTCGCCGGCGTCGACTGCTCGGCGGCGTCCGCCGCCGGTGCCTCGAAGCCCTGGTCGCGGGGCTCGGAATCGGGTGCGTCGTCGGGCCGGGTCATGGCTACCTCCTGCCGGTCTGGCCGGTTTCCACGGTACGGGGTGGCGCGCGGGGACGCACCCGGCTGGGGAATACTGCGGGGAGGAGCGTCCCGCTCGGCGCGTACCGACGTTCGTACACAGCAAGGAGCAGCCATGCCGATCGCTACCCCTGAGGTCTACGCCGAGATGTTCGACCGTGCCAAGGCCGGCGGGTACGCGTATCCGGCGATCAACGTGACCTCCTCCCAGACCCTCAACGCCGCCCTGCGCGGGTTCGCCGACGCGGGCAGCGACGGGATCATCCAGATCTCCACCGGCGGAGCCGAGTACCTCTCCGGCCCGGCGGTCAAGGACATGGTCACCGGGTCGGTAGCGTTCGCGGCGTTCGCGGCAGCGGTGGCGAAGAAGTATCCGGTGCAGGTCGGGCTGCACACCGACCACTGCCCGAAGGACAAGCTGGACGGCTTCGTACGACCGTTGCTGGCGCTGTCCCGGGAGCGGGTCGACCGGGGTGAGCAACCGCTGTTCCAGTCCCACATGTGGGACGGTTCGGCGGTGCCGCTGGCCGATAATCTGCAGATCGCCGAGCAGCTGCTGGAGCAGGCGGCGGCCGCGCGGATCGTGCTGGAGATCGAGGTCGGCGTGGTCGGTGGCGAGGAGGACGGGATCGTCGGCGCGATCGACGAAAAGCTATACAGCAGTGTCGAGGACGGGCTGGCCACGGTCGCCGCGCTGGGCCTGGGTGAGCGGGGCCGCTACCTGGCGGCGCTGACCTTCGGCAACGTGCACGGGGTCTACAAGCCCGGCAACGTCAAGCTGCGCCCGGAGATCCTCAAGGAGATCCAGGACGCGGTGGGTGCGCAGTACGGCCGGACCAAGCCGCTGGACCTGGTGTTCCACGGGGGCTCCGGCTCGCTGCTGTCCGAGATCCACGCGGCGCTGGACTACGGCGTGGTCAAGATGAACGTGGACACCGACACGCAGTATGCGTTCACCCGACCGGTGGCCGCGCACATGTTCAGCAACTACGATGGCGTGCTCAAGGTGGACGGTGAGGTCGGGAACAAGAAGGCGTACGACCCCCGGTCGTGGGGGAAGGCAGCCGAGGAGAGCATGGCCAAGCGGGTGGTGGAGGCGTGCCAGAACCTGCGCAGCGCCGGCACCACGATGAGCAGGTGACGCGCCCGGGCGGTCGGCGGCGTCAGTCGGTCCCGTGCTAGCCGCGGCCGCCGCGGCCGCCGCGTCGGCACCGGCGTCGGCGTCGGCACCGGCGGAGATGCTAGCGCCGGTGAGCGTACGTGATCTTGCTCGGGTGGAGGGCCCCGCGGTGTTCGGCATCGAAGGGTACGAGCCGCAGTGGCACCACAGCGGCCGGGCCCTGGCGGCTGCCCATCGGGCCCGGTTCCGGACGCTGATCGGGCAGCCACTGCACGACGCCTGGCTGATGTGGAACATGGACGCCGACCGGTGGTTCGCCGACGGCCCGGTGATTCTCGGCTTCACCGACGCGAACGTGGAGATCACCCACCGGAAGTTCGACGAGTGCGCGATCACCTGGGACCAGGTCGACATGCAGGCCCCGTTGCACTGGCTGGACCTGCGGCTGGACTGGGAGGCGGGCGGCCATCCGGCGCTCACCCACGTCCGCGGCCGGCGGCTGCGGGAGGTCAACGTGATCGAGCGGTTGATGACCGCACACTGGCGCCCGACCGTCCTGCACGCGGTGGAGCTGATCTTCCAGGGCCCGGCCCGGCTGGCGATCTTCAACGCGCTGGACGAGAACGGGCTTAACGACCGGGCGGAGGTCGAGCTGCCGGTCGGCCGGTGGCGCCGGGTCCCGATCGCCTGACCGCGCGTCTCGCCACGCCGTGCCCTGACCAAGAGGAAGGCCCGGCAACGATTAGCTGCCGGGCCTTCTAACCGGGTCCTGGGGAGGCTCCGGACTTCCCTTTCTACTCTGGTCGCGCTGCCCGCACACCCGCCGTACGCGTGAGAGTGACATCAGCCGTTCGGTCAACCCGGCTGGTCGTACGTGGGGTTCAATGGGTGGTATGCAGAACCTCCTCCAACCACCGGCCACCCTGCTGCCGGCTGACGACCCGGCACAGTCCGCACTGGACGCCGCACTCGACCCGGCCGCCGAAGCCGACGCGCTGCCCGCGGTGGCCGCCGCCCACCCGGCGTTCAGCGCCGCCTGGGCGGCGCTGGCCACCCGCGCGCAGGTAGCCGGAGACCCGGTGTCCGCGTACGCGTTCGCCCGCACCGGCTACCACCGGGGGCTGGACCTGCTCCGCCGGAGCGGCTGGCGCGGCTCCGGACCGGTGCCCTGGTCGCACCGCCCGAACCGGGGCTTCCTGCGCAGCCTGCACCAGCTGGCGCTGGCCGCCGGCGAGATTGGCGAGACCGACGAGGCGGCCCGCTGTGCCCAGTTCCTTCGGGACTGCGACCCGGCCGCCGGGGACGCCCTCGCCAGCGGCTGACCCGCCGCCCAAGCCTCCCACGCGATGATGAGGATGATCGAGGCAACCAGGTCGGGGTCGTCGCTCATGGCACGTGCCCGCAGCCAGGCAGCCGGACCCCAGCAGATAGCGGTACGCGCGGCCCGCTGCGCCCGGGGACGTACCGGCAGATCGGTGCGAGGGCACGTCGCCAGGCGAGATGCCCTTCCGTGAGCCTCACGACTGCAGCGCCTCCAGGCCCGGAGCGAGCACCGAGTCGACCACCTCGAACTGTCGGTCGTATCGACCCGGGCGATCACGCGGACCCAGCTGCACTGCGGGGTCGCATAGTATCCAAGAAGCGCCCAATCGCCAGAGCCGTCAGCCCGTGTAGACGGCCCAGGCGGCGGGCTCGACCCACCAGGAGCGCTGCCGGATCAGCGGGCCGGCGACCCCGTCGTCCAGGCAGGGCACCCCGTCGCCGGCCGGGTTCACGGTGACCGCTCGGCCCCGCGCCCGCCGTACCTCCACCCGGACCCGCCGCCGCCACCGGCTGCGGACCGGCAGCGCCACCGCTACCTCCACCACCCCGTCGGCCGGGTCGGCGGCGGTGACCAGCGGCAGCCCGTCCGGTCGGGCGTACCCGGTAGCGTTGGCGACCACCCCGGCCAGCAGTGGCTCGCCGCCCGGGCTGAGGACCGCGTCGTCCACTTCGACCCGGCCCTGCCAGGGGGTCGCCCGGCCGTCCGGACCGGTGCCGCCGAGCAGGGCGCCGTCCAGGGTCACCGCGGCGGCGCCGTCCTGCCGCAGCAGGTCCAGCCGGCGGACCCGGTCGCCCAGCACCGCCGCCGCCACTGCGGCCGGGTCGACCGGCAGGCCCAACCGGGCGGCCAGACCCGCGCCCGGGTCGAGCGGCAGTACGGCCAGCGGCGGCAGGTCGGGCACCGTCCGGTTCTCGGGCAGCCCGGCCGGCCGCTGGGACGGGGCCGGCGCCGCCGCGCGTACCATCCGGCGTACCACCGCCCGCAGCTGTGCGTCGGCGGCCGGGGCGACCACCAGCCGGGTGCCGCCGGCCACTCGGTCCAGCACCTGGTCGATCTCCTGGTCGGAGGTGGCGGTGACGGTCTCGACCCGGGCCCCGGCGGCCGCCAGCGCGTCGACGCAGGCCCGCACCGGCACCCGCACCTGGCACCCGTCCGGCGCGTCGGCCAACGCCAGCACCACCACGTCGTACACGCACTGCCTCCTTGTTACCCTGGCACCCCGGGCCAGGCGGACCTCCGTCGCGGCCCGTGGAGGCGATGCGACGATGCCAGCGATCGTGCTCATCGGCGCCCAGTGGGGCGACGAGGGCAAGGGCAAGGTTACCGACCTGCTCGGGGCGTGGGTCGACTACGTGGTCCGGTACTCGGGGGGCAACAACGCCGGGCACACCGTGGTGACCCCGGACGGGCAGAAGTACGCGCTGCACCTGATGCCCAGCGGCGTGCTCTCCCCGAACGCGGTCACGGTGCTCGGCAACGGGGTGGTGATCGACCCGAAGGTGCTGCTGGGCGAGATGGACGGGCTGACCGAGCGTGGGGTGGACGTGTCCCGGCTGCTGATCTCCGGCGACGCGCACCTGATCATGCCGCACCACCGGGCGCTGGACCGGGTGGTGGAGCGCTACCTCGGGCCGGCCCGGATCGGCACCACCGGCCGCGGGATCGGCCCGGCGTACGGGGACAAGGTGGCCCGTACCGGCATCCGGGTGCAGGACCTGCTCGACCCGGGCATCCTGCGCCAGAAGCTGGAGCTGGTGCTGCGGGAGAAGAACCAGATCCTGGCGAAGGTCTACAACCGGAAGGCGATCGACGTCGCGGCCGTGGTGGAGGAGTACCTGACCTACGCCGCCCGGCTGCGCCCGCACATCGCCGACACCCGGGCGGTGCTGTGGGACGCGCTGGCCGCCGGCGCCACGGTGCTGATGGAGGGTGCGCAGGCGACGATGCTGGACCTGGACCACGGCACCTACCCGTTCGTGACCTCGTCCAACCCGACCGCGGCCGGGGCGTGCGTCGGCACCGGCATCCCGCCGACCGCGATCGGCCAGGTGATCGGGGTGGCCAAGGCGTACACCACCCGGGTCGGGGCCGGCCCGTTCCCGACCGAGCTGTCTGACCAGGCCGGGATGCACCTGCTCAAAGTCGGCGACGAGTACGGCACCACCACCGGCCGGGAGCGCCGGTGCGGCTGGTTCGACGCGGTGGTCGGGCGGTACGCGGTGCGGGTGAACGGCATCACCGACCTGGTCATCACCAAGCTGGACGTCCTCTCCGGCCTGGACCAGGTGCAGATCTGCGTCGGGTACGAGATCGACGGCGAGCGGGTCGACTCGATGCCCACCACCCAGACTGGCTTCCACCACGCCAAGCCGATCTACGAGGAGCTGGACGGTTGGTGGGAGGACATCACCAAGGCCCGGACCGAGGAGGACCTGCCGGCCACCGCCCGGCGCTATCTGGAGCGGATCGAGCAGCTGTGCGGCGCCCGGATCAGCGTGGTCGGGGTCGGGCCGGGCCGGGAGGCGAACATCACCCGCCACCCACTGCTCCCGGCCGCCGCCGCCGACCCCGGCTGATCATGAGCTTAGGCACATGGTCAGCGGGTGCCGGCGTGCCCAACCTCATGATCAACACGGGAGATGGGCGGGGCGAGTTATCCACAGGCGACAGGTTATCCACAGGCGGCCGATGACGGAGTGGACTCGGACCCGGCCCCTCGTCGATTGTCTCCGGCATGGATGGACTGGACCGGGCACTGGCGACCGCAACCCGCCAGGACGGGGTGATCGCCGCGTGGCAATGCCGGCGGATCGGCATGGACATGGCCGACGTCAAGCGACTGTGTCGCAGCGGCCGCTGGCTCCGGCTGTACCGCGGGGCGTACCTGCTCGACGCGGACGTTCTCGGCCGGCCGAGCCTCCGCGCCTCGACTCGAGCGGGACTGCTCTCCGCCGGCCCACACGCGGTGGCCGTGCTGGAAACCGCCGCTGCGCTCCACGGCATCGGTGGCCTGCCCGGCCTGCCCGGCGGGGCGGGCGGCGGCACAGCGCAGCCGCGGGTTCAGGTCAGCCTGCCGGGCGAGCATGCCAGGCACCGCCGGATCATCGACTCGGGACTACGGTTGCATCAGCTGGCCATCAACCCGGTCGACCACACCACCGTTGACGGCATCACCGTGACCACCCCACTGCGTACCGTTGCCGACCTGGTGCTCCGGCTGGACCGGTACGCGGCCGTCTCGGTGATGGACTCGGCGCTCAACCGTGGTCTGGTCACTGCGGCAGAGTTCGCGACCCTGCCGCAGCTGATCTCGGGCCGGCGCGGCGCCGCCCGTGCCCGCGGTTGGGTTGCGGAGGCGGATGCCCGCGCCGAGTCGCCGCTGGAGACCCGGGTACGCCTCCGGTGTGTGGACGGGAAGGTAGCGCCCGACACGCTGCAGCACCGGGTCTTCGGACCGGGCGGTGAGCTGCTTGGGGTCGGCGACCTGGCCTGGTTGGGGGCTCGCGTGATCGGGGAGGCGGACGGTGCCGAGGTGCACAGCCAGCCGGACGCGGTGTTCCGGGACCGGCGGCGCCAGAACGAGCTCGCCAACGCCGGCTGGGTAATCATCCGGTTCACATGGCAGGACACGTTGCGGCCGGGCTACATCGTGTACGTCGTGCGCAACGCCTTGGCTCGCGCCGCCGGTGGCTGCCTGAGTCCAGATGACCATGAGGTTGAGTACGCTCAGCAGCACAGACCATGTACCTAAGTTCATGATCAACCGATTTGGTGGGGGGAGAGCGGGCGTGCGGGTGCTGCTGCTGGGGTCGGGCGGGCGTGAGCACGCGCTGGCGGTCGCGCTGGCCGCCGACCCGGCGGTGACCGGCCTGGTGGCGGCGCCGGGGAACCCGGGGATCGGGGAGCTGGCGACACTGTGGACGGACGTGACGATCACCGATCCGGGCGCGGTCGCCGCCCTCGCGGTCGAGCTGGCCGCCGACCTGGTCGTGGTCGGGCCGGAGGCGCCGCTGGTGGCCGGGGTGGCGGACGCGGTGCGGGCGAAGGGGATCGCCTGCTTCGGGCCGGGTGCGGCGGCCGCCCGGCTGGAGGGGTCGAAGGCGTTCGCGAAGGAGGTGATGGCGGCGGCGGGGGTGCCGACGGCGCGGTCTCGCACCTGCACCGACCGGGCGGGCGTGGTGGCGGCACTGGCCAAGTTCGGGGCGCCGTATGTGGTGAAGGACGACGGGCTGGCGGCGGGCAAAGGGGTGGTGGTGACCCCGGACCGGGCGGCGGCGCTGGCCCATGCGGCCCGGTGCCGGACGGTGGTGGTGGAGGAGTTCCTGGCCGGGCCGGAGGTGTCGCTGTTCGCAATGTGCGACGGGCACACCGCGGTGCCGCTGCTGCCGGCGCAGGACTTCAAGCGGGTCGGGGACGGCGACACCGGTCCGAACACCGGCGGGATGGGGGCGTACGCGCCGCTGCCGTGGGCGCCGCCGGAGCTGGTGGATCGGGTGATGGCCGGGGTGGTCCGGCCGACCCTGGACGAGCTGGCCCGGCGGGGGACACCGTATGCCGGAGTGCTGTACGTGGGGCTGGCGCTGACCGCCGACGGCCCGAAGGTGGTGGAGTTCAACTGCCGGTTCGGGGACCCGGAGGCGCAGGTGGAGCTGGCGCTGCTGGCGACCCCGCTGGCCGGGCTGCTGTACGCGGCGGCGACCGGCGACCTGGCCGGGCAGCCGCCACTGACCTGGCGGGACGGGGCGGCGGTGACCGTGGTGCTGGCGGCGGCCGGGTACCCGGGCGCACCGCGCAGCGGGGACGTGATCACTGGGGCGGACCGGCCCGGGATGCTGCACGCGGGGACCGCCCGGCGCTCGGACGGGGCGCTGGTGTCGGCCGGCGGGCGGGTGCTGAGCTGCACCGCGACCGGCGCCGACCTGGCCGGCGCGCGGCAGGCCGCGTACGGGCTGGTGGGGCAGGTCGGGCTGGCGGGGTCGCAGCACCGCACCGACATCGCCGCGGCGGCCGTACGCGGGGAGGTTCGGGTGCCGGTGCGGCGCTGACCGGGCGGCGGCTACTGCTGATCGGGGTCGGCGCGGCGGGCGGCGGGCACTAGCTGGCGGCCGAGCCCGTCCGGCAGGACCAGGGTGCGGATCGGGAACGGGATCTCGATCCCCTCGGCCCGGTAGCGGGCGTGCAGCCGCTTCACGAACTCGTGGACCACCAGATACTGGCTGAGGAACTCGGTGGTCTGCAGAACGACCGTGAAGTCGATACTGGACTCGCCGAACGTGTGGAACCGGACCACCGGCTGGAAGTCCGGGACGCCACCCGGCACCGTGGTCATCACGTCCCGGGCGACCTCGACCGTGACCCGCTCCACCTGCGCCAGGTCGCTGGCGTAGCTCACCCCGGCCTGGAACCACACCTCCATCGCGTGCGCCGGCTGGTGGAAGTTGGTCAGGATCGCGCTGGCGAGCCGGGCGTTCGGGACGATCACGATGTTCCCGGCCAGTGCCCGGATAGTGGTGTTCCGCCAGGTGATGTCGACGATGTAGCCGTCCTCGCCGCTGTCGAGCCGGATGAAGTCGCCGGGTTGCACCTTCTTGGAGGCCAGCACCTGGATGCCGGCGAACAGGTTGGACAGGGTGTCCTGCAGCGCCAGCGCGATCCCGATTCCGCCGACCCCGAGCGCAGTCACCAGTGGAGTGATCGAGATGCCGAGGCTCTGCATCACCACCAGCACCCCGATCGCGAGGACCAGGATCTTAGTGAGGTTGACGAAGATGGTGGCCGACTGCGCGACCCCGGATCGGGCGATCGTGACCGATCGGACGATGTCGCCGGCCAGCCGGGCGATCACCAGCGCCGCCGCCAGCACCACCGCCGACAGCAGCACCCGGTCGACGATCCCGGCCACCGGCTCACGCAGCCGAAGCGCCTCGGCCGCCGCCCAGCCGCCGCCGATCACGGAGCTGGGAAGCGACAGGTTGCGCAGCAGCCGCCACCCGACGTCGTCCCAGGTCACCGAGGTGCCGTTGGCGTGCCGGATCAGCCACCCGAACGACAGCCGCAGCAGGACGCCGACCACGATCGCGGCAACCAACCAGCCGGCGGCGACCAGCAGAGTCATAGTGTCGAGCTGTTCTGGCACAGCCGTTCCTCGGGGGTGTCGGATCCGGGCAGGGGGTTCCCGGCAGGTTACCGGAGCGGGCGGGCCTTATCGGATCGGGTGGCCGGAGATGGCGCGGGCGATCACTAGCCGCTGGATCTCGCTGGTTCCCTCGAAGATGGTGTAAATCTTGGCGTCCCGGTACCAGCGCTCGACCGGGTGGTCGGTGACGTAGCCGGCGCCGCCGAGGACCTGCACCGCTTTCTCGGTGACCCGCACCGCCACCTCGCCGGCTTTCAGCTTGGACATCGATGCTTCCCCGGCGTCGAACGGCCGGTTGTTACGGCCCATCCAGGAGGCCCGCCAGACCAGCAGCCGGGCGGCGTCGATCTCGGTACGCAGGTCCGCCAGCGCGAACGCGATCGCCTGGTTCTCGATGATCGGCCGTCCGAACTGGACCCGCCCGTTCGCGTACTCCAGTGCGTACTCGTACGCGGCGCGGGCGATCCCGATCGCCTGGGCGCCGACGGTGGGGCGGGACAGCTCGAAGGTCCGCATGGCGGCCTGGGCGGCGGCGGGCTGGCCGGAGCGGGCCCGGGCCAGCCGCTCATCCAGCGCCTCCCGTCCGCCCAGCAGGCACCGGCCGGGCACCCGGACCTGGTCCAGGAAGACGTCGGCGGTGTGGGAGGCGCGCAGGCCGAGCTTGCGCAGCTTGCGGCCGGCGATCAGGCCGGGGGTGCCGGGTGGTACGACGAACGCGGCCTGACCGCGGCTGCCCAGCTCCGGGTCGACCGAGGCGGTGACCACGTGCACCGCAGCGATCCCACCGTTGGTGGCGAACGCCTTCTGTCCGGTCAACACCCACTCGTCGGTGGCCTGCTGGTAGACCGCTCGGGTCCGGATCGCACCGACGTCCGAGCCGGCCTCTGGCTCGGTGCTGCAGAACGCGGCCACCGCCGGCTCGTCGGCGTCGCCGAAGCACGGCGGCACCCACTCCAGCAGCTGCTCCTGGGTGCCGGTGCCGTAGATCGCTGCCACCGCCAGGCCGGTGCCCATGATCGACAGCCCGATCCCGGCGTCGCCCCAGAACAGCTCCTCGCTGGCCAGGCACACCGACAAGCCGGTCGGGTCGGACCAGGTGCTGGCGAGGAACTCGAACC
The DNA here is from genome assembly GCA_009377645.1 of Micromonosporaceae bacterium. Lineage (GTDB taxonomy): Bacteria > Actinomycetota > Actinomycetes > Mycobacteriales > Micromonosporaceae > Natronosporangium. Next base: position 98,843 of record WHTQ01000005.1, read on the forward strand.
CGTACAGCCCGATCTTCGCGGCCTCCGCGATCACCGGCCAGGGCGTCTCCTCCCGCTGGTCCCACTCGCCGGCGACCGGCCGGACCGTCCCGGCGGCGAAGCCGTGCACCCAGTCCCGCAGGTCGCGCTGCTGCTCGGACAGGTCGAGCGAGAACTCTGCCACGGTCAGCCCTTGGGCAGGTCGAACAGGTTCGCGATGTTCGCGGCCAGTGCCAGGTCGCCCTTGGCCTTCAGCTTGCCACTCATGAACATCATCACCGGGTTTCCGGCGCCGGAGACCACCTTCAGGAAGTCGACCGCGCCGAGCGAGAGGGTCAGCCGCGGGTCCCGGTCGGCGGTCGAGGAGGTGGTGCAGGTGCCGTTCTCGATCACCACCTGGTAGGTGTCGGAGCCGCCGCCGGCCCCGCCGGCGATCCCCCAGTGGATCACCGCACTGGTGGACCCGGCCCGGTCGGCCCGGAACTGCTTCGGGAACCGGCCGAAGATCTCGGCCAGGATGCCGGCCCGGTGCTCGCCGGCCATCACCTCGGCGAGCTGGGCGTCCGGCGTCGACTTGACGAGCCGGGTGAACTCCGCTGGTTCGATCGACGCGATGTCGGACAGGTCATAGTCGGTCACGGCGCTCGCCCTTTCGCGGTTGGTGGAGCCTACTCGCCAGTAACCTTACCGTGCCCGTCGTCTGGCCAGCCATCCCAGGCAGGCGAGGGGGGCCTCAGTCGAACAGGTCGTTGATAGTGGTGGCGGTGGCGGCGTGGCGGACCCAGGTGTCGAGCTGGTCGAGGTCGGTGCACTCGGTGATCCGGGTGCGGGCGTCGTCGTTTACCGGGATGTCGCGGGCGGCCAGCAGCGTGAGCAGCGCCTTTGCCTCTCCCCTGGCTTCGCCTTGGGAGAAGTAGCGGCGGGCGTAGTCGCTCTTGTACTCGTACGTTTCGGTGGCCATGAGTCTCTCCAGGTAGTGTCGGGCTGCCTCGGGCAGCGCCGTGAACACGATGTCAGCGTACCGCTCGCGATGATCGTCATCGACTAGCACGCTCATCAGGGTGTGCAGGATCCGGTCGCGGTCGGGGTGGTTGCCGTGGGCCATCGCAGACAGAACCGCCAGCGCCGGGCTGCGGCCGGCTTGCGCGGGGTCGGTCACGACCGGCACCTGGTCTGGTCCGAGGACCAGCGGGTGTAGCACGAACCCGGGGTGGCCGAGCTCGATCGGGGTGGCGCAGCGCCGGGCGGTGCGGGGGTCTGGGCAGATCACCAGCAGCACGGTGGGGCAGCGGAGTCGGGCGCGTAGCGAGGTGAGGTAGTTGGGCCAGCTCCATTGTTTGCCGGGGTCTTTGGCTAGTTGTGCCTCGACCACGACGCCGAGCACGGGGGTGTTGGACTCGGTGAGGACGACGACTGCGTCGGCACGGTATTCGGTGGGGGTGACTTCGGTGAGCTCGCCGGATTCCAGCCGGGCTTGCTGGAAGGTGGGCAGGTCGATTTTGAGTGGGCCGGTTAGTAGCTCGGCGGCTAGCGAGGGTCGCTGGCGGAACAGCTCGACGAACGCTTCGTGGAGGCTGGAGGGCATGGCGGCGACGCTAACGGCACCCACCGACAAAGACCGGCAGGTGTGCAACTGCTGATTCGCCTACTGGAGCGGGGACACCACGCCGGACAGGTGGGGCTTCCCGGAGCGCAGGTCGTGCACCGCGAAGCTGGCTCCGGACCGGTCCGCCGAGAACCCGACCGTGGCCGGCAGCAGGATCGGCGCCCGGAACTCCACGTCCACTGTGTACGACGGTGGCAGGCGGGGGGCGAGCTGGGCCAGGCAGCGGGCCTTGGTCCACATCCCGTGCGCGATCCGCCGCCGGAACCCGAAGGCCCGGGCGGCCAGGGTCGAGCTGTGGATCGGGTTCCAGTCGCCGGAGACCGCCGCGTACGCCCGGCCGGCGTCCGCGCCCACCCGCCAGACCGCCGCCGCCGGGGGCGCGGGTGCGGGTGCGGGTGCGGGCTCGCTGTCCGGGCGGGTGCCGCCGCTCCCGCTCCGGGACCGGTGCAGGTAGGTGGCCACGCTCCGCCACACCTCCGTACCGGCCGCGGTCGCCACCGTCACCAGGTCGACCTGCCGGCCCCGCGGGTGCGGGCGCAGCGCCTCGGCGTGCACCGCCAGGTCGAGCGGCTGGCCGGCGGCCAGCGGCCGGTGCACGGTGATCCGGTTGGCCAGGTGCACCACCCCGGCGGCCGGGAACGGGAACCCTGGTCCGGTCATCAGATGCAGCGCCAGCGGGAACGCCAGGACCTGCGGGTACGCGGGCGGCAACAGGTCCGAGACCGGGTAGCCGCAGACCCGCGCGTACCCGGCCAGTCGGTCCCGGTCGACCGGCACCTGGCGCAGGACCAGCTCGGTGCCGGGCAGCTGGCCACCGGGCGGCTCGCCGCCGGGTGCCCGGAACCGCCGCACCAGCCCCACCACCGCCCGCCCGTACAGCACCGGCAGGCGCGGCGCCGCCGGCAGCTCGACGACACCGTCCACCTAGGCCCCCAGCAGCGACTGGCCGCAGACCCGGAGCACCTGCCCGGTGACTCCACCGGAACCGGGCGAGGCGAGCCAGGCGATCGCCTCGGCTACGTCCACCGGCTGCCCGGCCTGCGCCAGGGAGTTCAGCCGCCGGGCCAACTCCCGGGGCACCCGCGGCATCTGGGCGGTCATCGGGGTTTCGATGAACCCGGGCGCGACCGCGTTCGCCGTGACCCGCCGCCCGGCCAGCTCTCCGGCCAGCCCGCGGACCAGCCCGACCAGCCCGGCCTTCGAGGCACCGTAGTTGGTCTGCCCCCGGTTGCCGGCGATCCCGCTGACCGACGAGACCGCGACCAGCCGCCCGCCGTCCGGCACCAGCTCGGCGGCGAGCAGCGCCTCGGTGGCCCGGGCCACCGCTGCGAGGTTGACCTCGAGCACCTGGTCCCAGCCGTCCGGCTGCATCCGGGCCAGGGTCCGGTCCCGGGTGATACCGGCGACGTGCGCCACGACGTCGACCCGCCCGAACCGGCCAGCCAGGTGCTCGGCCAGCCGCCCCGGCGCCTCGGACGCGGTCAGGTCGAGCTGCACCGCGGTGCCGCCGACCTGGTTGGTCACCGCCGCCAGCGCGTCTCCGGCGGCGGCCAGGTCCAGGCACACCAGCTGGGCGCCGTCCCGGGCCAGCACCTGCGCGGTGGCCGCCCCGATCCCGCCGGCCGCGCCGGTGACCAGCGCGATCTTGCCCGCCAGCGGCCGGTCCCAGTCCGCCGGTACCGCCACCGGCGCGGCCTGCAGCTGGAGCACCTGGCCGGTGACGTACGCGGACCGGGCCGACAGCAGGAACCGCAGGGTCGACTCCAGGTTCTGCTCGGCGCCCGGCCCGATCTGGACCAGCTGGCCGGTGGCGCCGCGCCGCAGCTCCTTGGCCAGGCTGCGGGTGAACCCCTCCAGCGCCTGTTGCGCGGCCGTGCCGGCCGCGCCGTCCGCGGCCGCCGGCTCGGTGCCGAGCACCACCACCCGGCCGTTCGGATACAGCGAGCGGAGGTACGGGTGGAAGAAGTCGTACAGCGCCCGCAGGCCGGCCGGGTCGGTGATCCCGGTGGCGTCGAAGACAAGTCCTGCGTACAGCCGGGGGCGGTCGGGCAGCGGTCGAGGGGCTGGCTCGGCCAGCTCGACTCCGGCGGCGGCCAGCAGCTTGGCCACGGCGTCGCCGACCCGCCCACCCGGCGCGCCATCGAGCAGCACTGGGCCGGAGACCAGCGGCTCACCGGGACGGTGGCGGTGCAGCTTCGGCGGGTCCGGCAGGCCCAACCGGCGGATCACGGCTCGTCCCGGGCCAGAATGCGCAAAGCTCGCGTACCTGTCCGCCATGTGTCTACCCTACGACTGGGACACCGCCAGCGAGGCGGAGCGCAGCGGAGCCGAGCGGTCAAGCGGCTGGCGGGGATATAGCCGCCAGCGAGGCGGAGCGCAGCGGAGCCGAGCGGTCAAGCGGCTGACAGGGGAAACAGCCGAGTCGGAGGTGATCGCATGCAGGCGGGCAGGAGGGTGGCGGTCCTCGGCGGGAACCGGATCCCGTTCGCCCGGGCGAACAGCCGGTACGCGGCCGCCGGCAACCCGGACCTGCTGGGCGCGGCGCTGGACGGGCTGGTGGCCCGGTTCGGGCTGGCCGGCCAGCGGCTCGGCGAGGTGGTGGCCGGGGCGGTGCTCAAGCACTCCCGGGACTGGAACCTGACCCGGGAGTGCGTGCTCGGGTCGAAGCTGGACCCGACCACCCCGGCCTACGACCTGCAGCAGGCGTGCGGCACCGGGCTCGCGGCGGCGGTAGCGGTCGCCAACAAGATCGCGCTGGGGCAGATCGAGGTGGGGATCGCGGGCGGGGTGGACTCCGCGTCGGACCCGCCGGTCGAGGTCAACGACCAGCTCCGCCGCACCCTGCTGCGGATCAACGCCGCCCGGTCGGTCGGGGACCGGCTGCGGGCGGCCGGCGGGCTGCGCCCCGGAGCGCTGTTCCGCCCGCAGGTGCCGCGCAACGCCGAACCGCGTACCGGCATGTCGATGGGTGAGCACACCGCGACCACCACCCGGACCTGGGGGGTCGGCCGGGAGGCGCAGGACGAGCTGGCGCTGGACTCGCACCGCAAGCTGGCCGCCGCGTACGACCGGGGGTTCTTCGACGACCTGCTCACGCCCTACCTGGGGCTGACCCGGGACCAGAACCTGCGGCCGGACACCTCGCTGGAGAAGCTGGCCGCGCTGCCGCCGGCGTTCGGCACGGGCGAGGCCGTGCCGACCGCCGGCAACTCGTCCCCGCTGACCGACGGTGCCGCGGTGGTGCTGCTCGCCTCGGAGGAGTGGGCCGCCGCGCACCACCTGCCGGTGCTGGCCTGGTTCCGGGACGCGGAGGTCGCCGCGGTGGACTTCGTCAGCGGGGACGAGGGGCTGCTGATGGCGCCCGCGTACGCGGTGCCGCGGCTGCTCGACCGGAACCGGCTGACGCTTCAGGACTTCGACTACTACGAGCTCCACGAGGCGTTCGCGGCACAGGTCCTGGCCACCCTGGCGGCCTGGGAGTCGGCCGAGTTCTGCGCGGACCGGCTGGGCCGGGACGCGCCGCTCGGGGCGATCGACCGGTCCAGGCTGAACGTCGCCGGGTCGTCGCTCGCGGTCGGGCACCCGTTCGCGGCCACCGGTGGCCGGATCGTGGCCACCCTGGGGAAGCTGCTGGCCGAGCGGGGGTCGGGCCGCGGCCTGATCTCGATCTGCGCCGCCGGCGGCCAGGGGGTCACCGCCATCCTGGAGCGCTGACGAGAGCACCCATTCGTGGCGGTTCCCGGGCCGCTTCGCGCCCGGCCTGCCGCTCACGCAGGCCTGGGAACCGGTTGACTTGGTCCAGGCCGGGGCGCCGCGGTAGCCGCGCCGCGGTCAGGAGCCTCCCCGACTGGCGCGGTCCCGTTAGCATCGGTTGACCCATGATCCGCCGAGCCGTGCCCGAGGAGCCCTCGCCATGCAGCCACCGCCGACTCTCCCGACCCAGCCTGCCGCCCCGCCGCAGACCGATCCGGTCCGGGTGGTGGTCGGGTTGCTGCTGGTGGTGCCGGCCGTGATCGGGCTGCTGATCGGCCACGTCTGGCCGACCCTGCGGACCGCTTGGCTGAGCCTGCGGGACGAGGGTTTCCTGACCGGCGGCGGCGACTTCGTCGGGTTCGACAACTACGCGGAGGCCGTGAACCGGCGGGCCGCCGAGGGGTTCCTGTTCGGTCTGACGCTCCCGCTGCTCCCGCTGGTGGCGCTGCTGCTGGTCGGCCCGCTGCTGGCGTACGCGGCGTACCGGGCGGGCACGGCCGGCCGGTGGACCAGCCGGCTCGTGCTGGCGGTCCCGATGGTCTGCTTCGCGCCGGCCGCGCTCGCGGCCAGCTGGGCGTTCGAGCATGGGATCGGCGAGCCGGAGAGTCGGGCGGCGCTGTGGCTTACCACGTTCGGGCTACTGACCGGGGTCGGGGTGACGATCTTCCTGGCGGTGCTACGCGGGCGCGATCCGGGCCGGTCCGGCTGGCCGGCGGGGCTGGTGGTCGGTTCGGTGGCCGGGTTGGCGGCGATCGCCGTCGCATTGCAGGCGTTCGCGTACCCGATAATGCTCGGCGGGGCCACCGCCCCGATGCCGCTGATCTATCGGGTCGGGTTCGCGACCGCCCAGCTCGGCCCGGCGGCCGCCCAGAGCACGATGCTGCTCGGCCTGCTGCTGCTGTTCGGGGTGGGCGCGACCCTGGTCGTGGTGCTCAGCAACCTGCGGCTGACCGTCGAGCCGAGGCAACCGGCCCGGGCAGCGGTGTCGGTGGTCGCGGCGGTCGCGACCGGGCTGGGGCTGGTGGTCGTGCTGGCGGTCACCGGTTACGGGCTGTGGCCGTGGCTGACCCAGCTTGGTCATCTTGACCTGGGATTCGGGCCCTCGGCGGCGACGGTGCTCGTCAACACTTGGTTGCCGCCGCTGATCTCCACGGCCGTCGGGGTCGGGCTGGCGGCGGTGGCCGGGTTCGGGATCGGCGCGCTCCGCCCGCTCGGGCGGTGGAGCGAGCTGCTGCTCCTGCTGTTCGCGCCGTGGCTGTTCGTCGGGCTGGGACCCCTGGCGCTGCCTAAGTACCAGGCCGCGGCCGACGGGCTGTTTGGAGAACGGGTCGGCACCTTCCTCGGGCTGATCCCGCCGGTGTGGGTGGTGGTGCCGGTGCTGTTCGTGTTCACGATCCTGTTCAAGGGGCTGGCCGAACGGCATCGGCTGCCGGACGGGCGCCCGGACTTCGCCGGGATGCTGCCGGCGGCGCTGCCGATGGTGGGGCTGCTGGCCGGGGCAACCTGGCTGGTCCAGTCGCAGAGTCTGCTGTGGGGGCTGCTGAACGGCCGCGACGTCGACTCCTTCACCGGCCCGGTGGTGGCGGTCCAGCAGGGCAGCCGGCTCATCGCGGGAGACAGCGGGCTCGGGCTGGTGCTGCCGATCCCGGCGATCATGGTCTTCGCGGTCGGGCTGGCGCTGCTTCAGATCTTCTACCTGGACCGGCTGGCGATCCGGACCGGCCCGACCCGGTAGCCGTCCGCCGCTCTACCCCGCCTGCCACAATCTGTGATCATGGACTGGTGGCTCTCGGCGGTGACCGCGTTCGCGGCGATCGCCCCGGTGGAGCTGCCGGACAAGACGTTCGTGGCGACGCTGGTGCTCACCACCCGGTACCGGCCGCTGCCGGTCTGGCTCGGGGTGGCCAGCGCGTTCGCCGTGCACAGCACCGTCGCGGTCGCCGCCGGCGGGCTGGTCGGGCTGCTCCCGCCGCTGCCGGTGCGGCTGGCCGCGGCCGGCCTGTTCGCGGCCGGCGCGGTGGTGATGCTGCGCACCGCCCGCCGGGCCGGCGCCGAGGAGCGCGAGCAGGAGCAGGAGTACGCGGAACAGATCCGTCCGAACCGGCGGGGCTGGGCGGCGTACGGGGCGAGCTTCCTGCTGTTGTTCACCGCCGAGTGGGGCGACCTGTCCCAGCTGTTCACGATGGGGCTGGTCGCCAGCGGCGAGCCGCCGGTCGCGGTGTTCGTGGGCGCGTGGGGGGCGCTCGCGGTGGTCTCCGGCGCCGCGGTGCTGGTCGGGCGGTGGGTGGTCCGGAAGGTCCGGCTGTCGATCGTCCGGTACGTGGCGGCGGTGGTCTGCGCCGGGCTGGCGATCCTGACCGCCGGGTCCGCCCTCCAGTGACCCGGCGGGATGAAGATCATGGGACGCGCGGTACGCTGGCGGCGGCCATCCGATGCATGCATGTCAGGAGCAGTTCGTGCCGCGCGTCGTCGTTGACGTCATGCTCAAGCCCGAGATCCTCGACCCACAGGGGCAGGCGGTCGCCGCCGCCCTGCCGCGGCTCGGGGTGACCGGGGTGACCTCGGTGCGGATCGGCCGCCGGGTGGAGCTGGAGTTCGCCGATCCGCCCGATCCGGAGCAGCTCACCGAGCTCGCCGACCAGCTGCTCGCGAACCCGGTGATCGAGGACTACTCGATCACCGTTCCGGAGCCTGTGCCGGAGGACGGTCCGTGAGAGTCGGGGTGGTCACCTTCCCCGGCTCGCTCGACGACGTCGACGCGGCCCGGGCGGTCCGGCTGGCCGGGGCCGAGCCGGTCCCGCTCTGGCACGGCGACGAGCAGCTTCCCGACCTCGACGCGGTGGTGCTGCCGGGCGGCTTCTCGTACGGGGACTATCTGCGCTGCGGCGCGATCGCCCGGTTCTCCCCGGTGATGCGGGCGGTGACCGCCGCCGCCGGCGACGGAGTCCCGGTGCTCGGGATCTGCAACGGCTTCCAGATCCTGTGCGAGGCGCATCTGCTGCCCGGCGCGCTGACCCGCAACCGGCACCTCCACTTCCGCAACCGGGACCAGCGGCTGCGGATCGAGGCGACCGGCACCGCCTGGACCAACGCCTACGAGCCGGAGCAGGAGATCCTGGTCCCGATCAAGAGCGGCGAGGGCTGCTACGTCGCCGACCCGGCCACGCTGGACGAGCTGGCGGCCACCGGCCGGGTGGTGGCCCGCTACGCCGGCGACAACCCGAACGGGTCGGCACGGGACATCGCCGCGGTCGCCAACCAGACCGGCAACGTGGTCGGCATCATGCCGCACCCGGAGCACGCGGTGGAGCCGCTGACCGGGCCGTCCACCGACGGGCTGGGCTTTTTCACCTCCGTCCTCAAGCACCTCGCCGGGGCGGCCGGGTGAGCGCGTCACCGGCCTACCTGGACACCGTTGAGACGGCCGCCGGCACGCCCGAGGAGCTGCAGCCGTACGAGGAGCTGGGGCTGCGCGCCGACGAGTACGAGCGGATCCGGGAGATCCTGGGTCGCCGGCCGACCGAGTCCGAGCTGGCGATGTACTCGATCATGTGGAGCGAGCACTGCTCATACAAGTCGAGCAAGGTGCACCTGCGGCAGTTCGGGGAGAAGGAGGTCGGCTCGGAGCGGCTGCTGGCCGGGATCGGTGAGAACGCCGGGGTGGTCCAGGTCACCGACGAGCTGGCGGTGACCTTCAAGGTCGAGTC
>WHTQ01000103.1 GCA_009377645.1 Micromonosporaceae bacterium
AGGCTGGTAGCGTCAACACCCACTGGGGCCTCCTGAGATCCGTAGCTTGGTCGCTTTGGATCATGAAGGCCCCAGCCCTCTACTCAGCCGTCAACCGCTCGGCGTGTCGCAACAGACTCCCCGCTTCTCGGTGAAGAGCCCCTTTGACAGTCCGCGCGGCCACAACCGGTCGACCAGGACCCGGAACCCGTCGGTAGGCTCTGGCCCCTCGTAGACGCGCTTTGTCTTGATCTTCATCCGCTCTCTCCAAGTACCGCCGCTGCGCCGCCCAGAACAGCCGGCCGGTTGCCCCAGGCTCTGAGCAAACGGGGCCCATTGGCCGCCGTGGTGTCCGTCAGTTGCAGCCGGTGCCGGACAACTCTGCGTACGGGGGCCCGACGCTGCGGCCGTGTACCTGGGCGCCCTGTCGTGAAGCAGTGAGGGGCCGGCCCTGGGCATATGCGATGTGATCACGCCCGCTGCTGTCCAGACAGGTAACCGCCACGGACGAGGGCGGAGCGGAGCTTCTTACGCGCGTCGAACATCGTCTTGTAGATCGCGTTGTGCGTCGAGTCGAGCCGGTTGACGAGGACGGTCATCGGCGTCTCGTCAAGCACCAGGGCGACAAAGACCGTGCGCTGCCTAGCGGTCAGTGATTCGTCGACAGCGCGTCGGACGGCGTTTGCGAGGTCGCGAGCTTCAGCCCAGTCTTCGGGGCCGCCGCCGACACGAGCGGGGAGTGCGTTCCAGTCTCCGCCATCGAGCGCGATTGCGGCACGTTGCCAAGAGTGGCGGTTCACCTTGGCCGCCACTGCGAAGATCACGAACTTGTACGCCCACGTGGTGAACTTGCTCTCGCCACGGAAGGTCTCCACCTTGCCGGTGATGGTGAGCAGCGCGTCTGCTGCGGCTTGATGAGCGAGGTCGTCCACCTCAGGGCCCGCGAGCCGGAGCCGTGATCCGATGCGCCGAGCTTCCGCCAGAGCCGTGCGGAGCAGGAGTGCATAGAGGCGCCTGCTGGCGCGTTCATGGACGTCTCCGGTCGCGCTGAGTCCGCGCACCCAATCCTGATTCTCCCGGATGACCTCCGCCGTCAGACCTCCTGCCCCGCTGCCACCAACTGCTGGGAGGAAGCACGGCGTATCCGCTCGCGGCGTTCCGTCCTCATCGATCGGCATGGTTTCTCCTCGAACGGCGATCATCACGTGGAACCCAGCCCGTTCCAGGCGCGCCAGAAGCCAACATACATGGACTAAATAGTTCACAACAAGGCCCCACCCGAGGGCTCTCGATAGACGAGCCTCTCGCTCGCAAGTGCCGTCAGTGGGTCGCATGGATGCAGGTTGACGTGGGCGTATAGACTCACCCGCCGCGGACGCAGGCCTCGCCCGCAGGGTTGACGCAACCGAGTGGTTTGGACTGCAAAGTCTGGGCGGATCGTTGCTGGCGAAAACAACCCGGGACGTCACCCGGCTGGAGGTCGCGCTCGACTTGGCGCTGAGCTATGTTCGCTGGCATTCTGCCAGGTGAGCACTGCACTTATCAGGCCGAGACGAACATCCTGACATGATCGAGCGCCATGTCGAGTGCAATCTCCATGGGTGTGACGTCATGAGCGGCCTGGGCCAACAGGTAGCCCCCTTGCAGCGCTGCCATCAGCCCGATCGCAAGCTTCCGAGGGTCGGCGTCGCTAGCGAGGGTCCGGGCATCCTGCATGCGACGCAGGCCGGCCTCGATGAGCTTTTCCCACTCGTCGAAGGTCTCCGCCAGGGCCATGCGAGCGGCCTCGTCCCGGTCGGAGACCTCTGCGGCGATCGAGCCGAGGATGCAGCCGTACGCGCCCTTTTGCAGTGCGTTGCGCTGGACGAGTGCGTCCCTCCACCGAACCAGACCATTGAACGATCTGAGGCGCTGTAGCGCAGCATGCTCGCGCTCCATGATCTCTTCCGCGCGGAGCAGGACCACGGCGCGGACCAGCTGCTCCCTGTCGGCGAAGTGGTTGTAGAGCTGAGATTTGCTCGTGCCGCTCGCGGCGCGGACCTCGTCCAGAGTGGTCGAACTGACCCCCTTCACGTACATGAGCTCGGCCGCGGCCTCGATGATGCGCCGCCTCGTCGCCGCGCCGCGGGGTGTCAGCCTCGACTCCTCTTCGGCACTCTCTGACCTGGTCACGACGGCAAGGCTACCGGCCTGGATGTGATCGGCGCCGGTCCACCGATCCTCCACCTGCACAACGGAAGACTGATGCCTTTCCGCGTAACGGGATGTTGCGCTGTGTGATCACGTGGACCGGCCGTGCTCGACATGCAAGAGGACCAGCGCGGCGGCGACCGTGCTGCCGATCCTCCACGGGCACAGGCTGACTCGACGTAGCGCCTTGAATGTGGTCTTGAGCAGCGAGTTTCCGCGTTCGCCGATGGCGCGTTTGCCGTTGTGGACCTTGTTGTGGGCTTTCTGGTCGTCGGTGAGCTTGCCGCCGTTCGGGGTCTTGAACCCGACCGTGATGACCTCAGCCTCTCCTTCGTAGCCGAGGTCGCCGAGAACCGGCAGGTTTTGGCTGACCCAGCAGGCCAGCGTGGTCAGGACCTCAGGATGCGCCCGCACCGCGGAGGTGTCGTACTCCCGGCCGGGACGCACCGGCGAGGTCCACAGCGGCCATCCGTCCGGGGCGGTGATGACCTGCACGTTCCCGCCGTGGTGATGGTGCTTGCCCGACCACCACAGATCCACGCCTGGGGTGGGGCCGGGGGTACGGCACCGGTCGGTGTAGATCAGGGTGCCGTCGAGGTCGACATGCGCGTGGCCGGCGGTCTTGGCCGCCTGCAGCGCGCAGTTCAGCTCGGGTGCCTGGGCGGCGAGCACGTCGATTCCCTCGTGCAGGTAGTCGTAGCAGGTGGAGCGGCCGATGCCGTTGTCGGCGGCCGGGACGCACCAGCCTGGTGGCCTGGATCGGGGGGCACCGACCCGACCCGGGGCGGGTTGCTGGTGCAAGGCCACCTGGATGTGGTGCCGGCCGACCCGGACGAGTGGGTCGGGGCCGCGGCACCCCATGTGGTCGCCGACCTGCGGAGAACCCTCGCTGGCTGGCTGACCTACGTGGCTGCCGATTGGGGGAGAGCGTCACAGCCCGCTCGACACCGAGCGCCAAGGCCCATAGCAGGGATGCTAAAGTTCGTATGCTGGCGTGCTGGGTCCACCGCCGGGGCGGCCGTTGCCGGGCTGCCGACTCGCCCTGGGGCCCCATTCAGACGCGTTCCATCGAATAGGTGGAGGGGCAGAACAGCTCATCGACGTCGAGCCGCCGCGCCGTGATGCCCTGGTCCTGGGCGTACCGCAGGAAGGTGTCGAGCGCGACCCGGGCGCCGGAGACTCCGTGCGCGAACGCATCGCCGAGCACCGCCAGCTCCTCCTCCGCGTAGGCGGCTGTCCACGCCAGCGAGCTGACCTGGGTGGTGCTGTCGCGGAGCCGTTCGATGGCGAGGACCCGGCTGTGCTCGAAACCCCGTAGCAGGCTCCCCGGCAGCCAGGGCGTCGCGTCCCGCACCTCCGCCCGCAGCACCACTAGATGCATGATCGGGAAGATGCCGGTCTCCCGGAAGTAGTCCGCCTCCACCTGGCGGTAGTCCGGAAAGAGCCGGCGCACCAGCGGGTTGCCGGAGCTGAAGCTGCGCGGCGGCCGGGCGGACACGACCGCGTCCAGGTCGCCGCCGAGCAGCAGGCCGTCCAGCGTCTGGTCGTCGTCGATCCGACGGACCTCGAAGCTGGCCGGCGGGCTCACCTCGGTCTTCTCCTCCCGGCCGGGTTCGTGGAGCCCGCCGAGCCGCCAGCCGACCGAGCGCAGGTCCACCCCGTACCGATCGGCTAGCAGGCCCCGCACCCACAGCGAGGCGGTCTGGGTCCACTCGGGCGTACCCACCGCTCGGCCCTCGAGGTCGCGCGGCCCCTCGATGCCGCGGTCTGCCCGGACGTAGATGGCGCCGTGGCGGAACGCCCGGGACGGGAAGATGGGCAGGCCGATCAGGTCCGAGGCGGAGCCCCGCTCGAAGGTGGACAGGTACGAGCCGAGCGAGTATTCGCTGGCGTCGAACTCCCGGTGGCGGGACTGCCGCCAGAAGACCTCCTCGACCGGCAATGCCAGGTATCGGAGGGCGACCCCGGGCATCTGCACCTGCCCGGTGAACAGCCCCAGCGTGCGGTCGTACAGCTCACCGGCGTAGGTAACGTGCTTCGGTGCGGTCATCCCATTCCTCCCGGCGTGCCTGCCCGGTCGCCGCCCCACGAGCGGTCCCAGGAACCGATCCTGACCTCCGCCACCGCAGTGTCCCCGACCCACACCGTGGTCGCCGGCGCGAACACCGCCATGTCGTGGCCCGGGACCACTCGGCGGTGGTCGCCGCCGACCGTGTCGTTCACCCAGGCCAGCACCTCGAGGACGTGGAACTGGTTGCCCTGGCCGGCTCCGGAGGGCCACATCTCGGTGAGGTTGGAGTAGGCGAAGACGTTGTCGCCGCCCACCACGTAGACCCCCTCCGGGGTGTCCACGGTCACCAGTTGCGACCCGAACGTGTGCGAGTCGCGGGCGAGCCGGACCGCCAGCCCCGGCGTGATCTCGTAGTCGCCGTCCAGCAGCACGGTCCGCTCACCGCGCAGCCCCTCCCGCAGGTGGTGCAGCGTGTCGGGGCTGATCGCCCGGTGCGCCCAGCTCGCCTCGCCGAGCGGCAGGTAGCTGGCGGGCAGCCCGAGCACATCCGTCCACCCGTCGTACTCCGCCCGCTGCACGCCGACGGTGGCGTGCGGGAGGTCGGCGAGGTTGCCGGAGTGGTCCTTGTGCAGGTGGGTGAGCAGCAGCCACTGCACGTCGGCCGGCGCAATGCCCACCTCCGTCAGGAACCGCCCGGGCGAGATCCAGCTCCGCGGCGGCGGCCGGCCGCCGGTCCGCGGACCCGCCCCCACCCCGCAGTCGACGACGTGGTGCTGGACCGCGCCGTCGCGGGCGAGGCTCACCAGCGTGAACACGATCGGGATGTCGAGCATCCCCTGGTTGCTGTGGCGCAGGCAGCCACCGACGAAATCCGACGTGGTCTCGACCACCGCCTGCCGGACCACCCGGATCGAGTAGTCCTCACCGGCATCGCCGGGCCGGGTGGCGGCGGTCACCGAACCCCCCGCTCGACCCGCCAGAGCAGCAACGAGATCCCGAGCGACCCCGCCACCAGCAGCACAATGATCGCCATCATGGTCGGGTACGACCCGACGTCGTACGCATGCAGGATCAGCCGGCCCAGGCCGTAGCGGGTGGCGAAGAACTCCGATAGCACCACCCCGACCACCGCCAGGCTGACCGCCAGCCGCAGCCCGGTCAGCACCGGCCGCCGGATTCCGGGGAGAACAACGAATCGGAGTGTCTGCCACCGGCTGCACCGCAGTGACCGGGCCAGCGCCCAGTGGATCGGTGGCACCTGGCGGACCCCGGTGGCCACGTTGATGAGCACCGGGAACAGTGCGAACAGCGCGCCCATCACCACTTTGGAGCCGGACAGCATGAAGATTGGCAGCAGGACGGGGTAGAGCACGATCTTCGGCAGCCCGTTGAGGGCGATGATGGTCGGCTCCAGGATCAGCCGGGCCCGCGCCGACAGGCCGAGCCCGAGGCCGGCGAGCGCGCCGATCGCCGCACCGAACAGGAACGCCAGGGCCGAGGAGGCTGCGGTCACCCGCAGGTGGACCAGGTTGCTGGGCTCCCGGAAGAAGTCCACCAGCGCTCGCCAGGTCTCGTCCACGCCGGGAATCACGAAGGTCAGCGTGGAGGCGACCTGCCAGGCCAGCAGCATGGCCGCCAGCAGCAGCGTCGAGCCCAGGCCGATCAGGCCACGCCGGGCGGCTCGCTCGATCCGGGGGGCCGCCCGGGCGGCCGCCGCCGACCCGGGCACGAACCGCTCGCCGACCGCCAGCGCCGCGGTGACGAGCGCCGCGATCACCAGGATCACCACGATGTAGGCGTACATCGCCGGCACGTCGAACGACTCGTACAGGTAGCGGATCCGGTAGCCGAGTCCGGCTGCGGCAGTGGTGAACTCCATCGCCACCACGCCCACCAGGGCATAGACCGTGCCCAGCTTCAGCCCGGCGAACACGTAGGGTGCGGCGGCGGGGAAGGCCAGCCGGGCGAAGGTCTGGCTAGCCGAGCAGTCCAGCGAGCGGGCCAGTGTGAGGTAGACCGGCGGCACCGCTGCCAGGCCGGCCCAGGTGTTCAGCACCATCGGGATGGCCGCCATCGCGGCGGCCAGGATGACCACCGACCACTGGTTGATCCCGACCACGACGATCATCACCGGGTAGAACAGCACCAACGGGACCGCGTAGAAGGACGCCAGGTACGGCTCGGCCACCCGGCCCAGAACCGGCAGCCGCCAGCAGACGACGCCACCGATCATCCCGAGCAGCGAGCCGGCGGCCACCGACAGGACGATCTCGGTGACGGTCCGTCCCAGGTCCTCCCAGAAGACGGCGGACCCGAGCAGGTCGACCAGCTCCGGCGCGACCTCGGTCGGGCGGGACAGGCTCCCCTCCGACCACCACGACCAGGCCGCCCCCAGCTCCCACAGAAGCACCATCGCCACGAACAGCAGCACCGTCGCGGCCGTCCTCAGCCCACCGTCGCCGGGCCGGCGACGGCGACGGCGACCGCGGGTGCGCGGTGGAGCGGCCGGCGGGTCCCGCCGCTGCACCGCACCAGCGGCCGGCGAGCTCATGATGCCGGCGCCAGCTGGTCGTACGCGAAGCCACGCTTCGCCTCCGCCTCCAGCGACCCCCAGACCCGGGCGTGTAGCCGGTTGAACTCCGGTGTGGACACGACCGACACGTCCCGGTCGTCCGGCAGGTCCACGTCGATGACGTCGATGATCCGGCCCGGCCGGAACGACATCACCCAGACCTGCTGGGAGAGGATCAGCGCTTCGGAGATGTCGTGGGTGACGAAGCAGACGGTCTGCCGGGTCTGGCGCCAGATCTGCAGCACCTCCGCCCCCAGCAGCAGCCGGGTTTGCTGGTCGAGGGCTGCGAACGGCTCGTCCATCAGCAGCACCTCGGGCCGCAGCGCCAGGGTGCGGGCCAGCGCCACCCGCTGCCGCATGCCGCCGGACAGGCCCGCCGGGAACACCGACTCGAAGCCGGACAGGCCGACCAGGTCGATCGCCTCCTGGGCCCGGCGCCGCTGCTCGGCCCCGCCCACCTTGGCGACCTGCATGGCGAACCGGACGTTGTCCATGACCGACCGCCACGGCAGGGTGGAGTCGTCCTGGAAGACCACCCCGACGTCCCGGCGGGGCTTGGACACCACCGCCCCGTGCACCTCGACGCTGCCGCTGCCGGCCCGCTGGAGCCCGGCGACCACGTTCAGTAGCGTCGACTTGCCGCACCCGCTCGGCCCGACGATCGCCACGAACGACGACCTCGGGATCTCCTGCGAGATCTGGTCGAGGGCGACCACCGGTGGCCGGTCGGGCGGCTCGAACACCACCCTCAGGTTCCGGATGCTGATCCCTGGCGGGCTCATGGTTACCTCACCTCACAGACGGCTCGTGGCGGTCAGGGCAGCGTGGCCCGCGCGTCCTCCGGCAGGTACTGCTGGTCCAGCAACGACGACCAGTCGACCGGTTCGTCGATCTCGCCGGTGCTCAGCATCAGCTCGGAGATCGCCTCGAGCGTATCGGGGTAGATGCCGATGGAGTACGCCTTGTCCATCTCCGGGGTGTCGCGCAGACCCTGCGCCAGCAGCTCGGCGTCCACGTTGAGCAGTGGCGCCAGGTCCTGCGCGGCGGCGTCGGTGTCGGTGCGCACGTACTCGAAAGCGCGATCGGCGACGCGCCAGAATGCCTCGATGTTCTCGCCGTTGGCCTCGAGGTACGGCTCGTTGACGACGATCACCCCGGCGGGGAAGTCACCGATCACGTCCCGGGCGGCGACCAGCACACGGGCGCCCTCGTTGGTCTGCTTGTCGGTGACGAACGGGTGCATCGCCCAGCCGGCGGTGATCTCGCCGGCTACGGCCGCGGCCCAGTTGGCGCCGGGGCTGCCGACCGCGATGGTCTCGATGCCCGCGTCCGGCATGGCGGCCACGATCGCGTTGGTCATCAGCTCGGTGGACGAGCCCGCGGAGGAGAAGCCGAGCCGGGCGCCCTCGAGCGCGGCGTCCTGGTCGGGGGTGATCCAGTAGAAGTCGTTGACCGGGAAGAAGGTACCCACGATCGAGACGTTCTGCTCAGGCCGCGTAGCGGCCTGCACCGCCGCGGTGGCGCCCGGGTTGGCCAGGTCGGCCTCGCCCGTAGTGACCAGCCGAAGGATGTTGCCGCCGCCACCCGATCCGGTGACGAACGAGACCTCCAGCCCCTCCTCCTCGAACCACCCCTTCGACTCAGCCACCGACAGCACGGCCACGAACGGCAGGCTGTCCAGCCCGGAGGCCGCGATCCGCAGAGTGCGGCTCTCGCCCGACCCGTCGTCGCCGGGGTCGCAGGCGGCGAGGGCCAGCGCAAGCACAACCACGGCGGCACCAGCCACCCGCGTTCTCATCCTACGAATGTCCATTGATTTCTCCTATCTATAGCAGCTGAGCGGGCGCGAACACGACGGTCGGCCGTCGCCGTGACACCGGCGGAACCCGGGCCGGAAAGGTTGGGCCGTCACACTATTTGCCGTACAGAAACCTCATCGCATTCCCCCCGAGAATGTTGGCCATGGCGTCGTCGCCCAACCATTCTGATTCGCGTACAGCATGCCCTGCCGGTCGCTCACCCAGCGGGTACGGATAGTCGGTCCCGAGCAGCACCCGGTCCGCGCCCATGGTATCAACGAGCAGCCGCAAGGGGCGCTGGCCGTGCACGCCGCTGTCCACGTAGAAGCGGTCAAGATACTGCGAGGGCGGCTTTTCCGAGGTAGCGACGATATCGTTACGCCGATGCCAGGCGTTCTCGACCCGGTCGAGCCAGAACGGGAATGAGCCACCGCCGTGGGCGAAGCAGATTCGCAATTTTTCGGACACCTTGTCGAACCCGCCGCCCAGGATCAGCGCCAGGATCGACAGGTGGGTCTCAGCCGGCATCCCGGTGAGCCACCGGGCCATCCACCGGTCCAGCCGGGACGAGACAGGCATGTCCCACGGATGGACGAACACCGGGGCGCCCCGGCCGGCGCAGTGCTGGAGGAACGCCACGATCCCCCCGTCGTCGAGGTCACGCTCGCCGACGTGGTTGCCGATCTCCACCCCGACATGACCGTTGGCCAGGCACCGGTCAAGCTCGGCCACCGCCGCGTCCACGTCCTGCAGCGGCACCTGGCAGAACGGCACCAGCCGGTCGGGTGCCGGGGCGCAGATGTCCAGCGCCAGGTCGTTGAAGACGCGGGCGACCCGCATCGCCTGCTGCGCCGGCCGCAGGTAGGAGAAGAACAGCGGAGTCGGTGAGACCACCTGCACGTCCACGCCGTCCTCGGCCATCTCCGCCAGCCGCACCTCGGCGTCCCAGCAGCTGGACCGCACCGGTCGGAACTCCCGCGAGCTGACCATGATCATGGCTTCCCGCTCGTTCTCGATCCGCAGCCACGGCCAGTCCTCGGCCGGCCCCGCCACGGCAGCCAGGTCGGGCCAGCCGTACGGAACGTAATGGGTGTGGACGTCGATGGTCGGTACGCCTCCCACGGATCTCCTCCCGTTGTGTGCGGTCCGCCGCATGGTCACCGGTCCCTCCCGGCGGTCGCGCCCCGGACAGCCGGCCGGCGGCGCGCCAGGTCGAGCGCCACGTCGACGATCATGTCCTCCTGGCCACCGACCATGCCGCGCCGGCCAAGCTCGACGAGGATCTCCCGCACGTCGATTCCGTGGTGGTCGGCGGCCCGCTCGGCGTGTAGCAGGAAGCTGGAGTAGACGCCGGCGTAGCCCAGGGTCAGGGTCTCACGGTCTACCCGCACCGGCCGCACCTGCAGCGGCCGGACCAGCTCCTCCGCCGCGTCCTGTAGGGCGAACAGGTCGCAACCGTGCTCCCAGCCGAGAAGGTCGGCGACCGCGACGAACGCCTCCAGCGGACAGTTGCCGGCGCCGGCGCCCTGGCCGGCGAGCGCGGCATCGACCCGGACCGCGCCATGCTCAACCGCGGTGACGCTGTTGGCCACGCTCAGCGACAGGTTCTCGTGGGCATGGATCCCGATCTCGGTCTCGGGCGCCAGCTCCGACCGGAAGGCGGCCACCCGCTCCGCCACGTCGCGCATGGTGAGCCGGCCGGCCGAGTCGGTCACGTAGACACAGTGGGCACCGGCGGCCTCCATCACCCGGGCCTGCGCCGCCAAGCCCTCCGGGGGGTGGCCATGGCTCATCATCAGGAAGCCGGCCACGTCCATGCCGTGGTCACGGGCCCACCGGATAGGTTGCTCGCCGATATCCGCTTCGGTGCAGTGGGTCGCCACCCGCACGCTGGTGACCCCGAGGTCGTGGGCCCGCGCCAGGTCCTCGATGGTGCCGATGCCGGGCAGCAGCAGCGTGGTCAGCCGGGCGCGGCGGACCACCGACGCGGCCGCGCTGATCCATTCCGGATCGGCGCAGCTGCCGTGGCCGTAGGTGATGCTGCCGCCCGCCAGGCCGTCGCCGTGGGCCACCTCGATCGCGTCCACCCCGGCCGCGTCGAGCGCGGCTGCTATCTCGCGGATCTGGTCCACCGTGTACCGGTGGCGAATTGCGTGCATGCCGTCGCGGAGCGTTACGTCCTGGATGTAGACCCGCACCGGCCGGTCGGTCGCGCTCACGCCGTCACCCGCCGTCCTTCGTCGACCAGCCGCTCCCCGGTCCGCAGCGCCGCGGAGGTCATGATGTCGAGGTTCCCGGCATAGGTCGGCAGGTGGTGGCCGGCGCCGGAGACCTCCAGGAAGACCGAGACCTGACCCCCCCGGAACGGGCCGCCCAGCCCCGGGACCATCGGCTCGTCGACCGGGTCGACCTGGACCGCCTGCTTGAGGCGGTACCCGGGCACATACTCCTGGACCTCGGCGACCATCTGCCTGACCGCGTCGGTCACCGCCCGGCCGTCGGCGGAGTCGACCAGGCACAGCACCGTGTCCCGCATGACCAACGGCGGTTCGGCCGGGTTGAGGATGACGATCGCCTTCCCCCGGCTGGCGCCCCCGACCACCTCCAGCGCGCGGGCGGTGGTCTGGGTGAACTCGTCGATGTTGGCCCGGGTGCCCGGGCCGGCCGACCTCGAGGCGATCGTGGCGATGATCTCCGCGTAGCGGACCGGCGCCACCCGGGACACCGCAGCGACGATCGGCACGGTCGCCTGCCCGCCGCAGGTGACCATGTTGACGTTGGGCTCGGCCAGGTGGTCGTCGAGGTTCACGGTCGGCACCACGTAGGGCCCGATCGCCGCCGGGGTCAGGTCGACCATCCGCCTGCCGTGCTCGCGGACCACCGCGGCGTTACGAGTGTGGGCGCCGGCCGAGGTGGCGTCGAACACCAGCGCGACGTCGGCGAACTCCGGCATCGCGACCAGGCCCTCGACCCCGTCATGGGTAGTCGCCAACCCCATCTGGGCGGCCCGGGCGAGGCCGTCCGAGCGCGGGTCAATGCCGGCCATCGCGACCACCGCCAGCCGGTGGGAGGTACGGATGATCTTCATCATCAGGTCGGTGCCGATGTTGCCGGACCCGACGATCGCGACCGGAACCGTCCGCGGGGTCACGCCGCCGCCCCGGTTCGGGTCTCGTCGGCGAGCCGGACGCAGACGTTGGTGGTCTCGCTGTAGAACTCCAGGGAGTGGTGGCCGCCCTCGCGGCCGATCCCGGACAGCCCGATCCCGCCGAACGGCGACCGCAGGTCCCGAAGGAACCAGGTGTTGACCCAGGACACTCCGACCCGCAACTGCTGCGCCACCCGGTGCCCGCGCTCCAGGTCACGCGTCCACACCGAGGCGGCCAGGCCGTAGCGGGTGTCGTTAGCCAGCCGTACCGCATCGGCGTCATCGTCGAACGGCACGATCCCGGCCACCGGGCCGAAGACCTCCTCGCGCATCACCGTGGCCGCGTTGTCCAGGCCGGTCCACAGGGTGGGCTCGATCCAGGCCCCGGCCTGGATCTGCGGTGGCATCGCCGGCACCCCGCCGCCGGCGACCACCTCGGCGCCCTCCTCCCGGGCCAGCCGTAGATAGGAGAGGACCTTCTCGCGGTGGCCGGTGGAGATCAGCGGGCCGGTGGTGGTCGCCGGGTCGGCCGGGTCACCGAGCCGCAGCTGCCCCGCCGCCGCCGAAAGCCGGGTGACCACCTCGTCGAAGACCGGCCGCTGCACGTAGACCCGCTCGGTGCACAGGCAGACCTGGCCGGTGTTGGCGAACACCGACTGGCACAGCCCTTCGACCGCCCGGTCGAGG
The DNA here is from genome assembly GCA_009377645.1 of Micromonosporaceae bacterium. Lineage (GTDB taxonomy): Bacteria > Actinomycetota > Actinomycetes > Mycobacteriales > Micromonosporaceae > Natronosporangium. Next base: position 12,387 of record WHTQ01000103.1, read on the forward strand.
TCGGCGTCGGCGAACACCACCGCTGCGTTCTTCCCGCCCAGCTCGAACGAGACCGGACGGACGTGCGCGGCGGCGGCCCGCATGATCGCCCGGCCGGTGCCGGTCTCGCCGGTGAAGGTCACGCCGTCCAGGCCAGGGTGGGTGCTGAGCAGCTCGCCGGCCGAGCCGGGCCCGAAGCCGTGGACCACGTTGTACACGCCGGCCGGGACCCCGGCCTCGGCCATGATCTCGGCGAGCAGGGTCGCCGATCCGGGGGTCTCCTCGGAGGGCTTCACCACCACCGCGTTGCCGCAGGCGAGTGCGGGGGCCACCTTCCAGGTCGTGAGCAGCAGCGGCAGGTTCCACGGCACGATCACCCCCACCACCCCCAGCGGCCGGCGCAGGGCATAGTTGAGGGCCCGCCGACCGTCGGCAAGGTCAGTGAGGAAGCCGTCCGTCCCGGCGGCGGAGGCCAGGTCCGCGAAGGTACGGAAGTTCGCCACCGCCCGGGCGACGTCCAGCTTCCTGGCCAGCCGGACCGGCTTGCCGGTGTCGGCCACCTCGGCGGCGAGCAGGCCGTCGAACCTGGTCTCGATCTGGTCCGCGACCCGGCGCAGCACCGCCACCCGCTCGGCGACACTCGACCGCCCCCATGGGCCGGCCAACGCTGTCCGGGCCGCCCCGACGGCCGCGTCGACCAGCCGAGCGTCCGCCTCGTGAACTCGCGCGACCAGCCGCCCGTCCACCGGGTTGCGCTTGTCGAACGTGCGGACCCCGTCGACGTACCCGCCGTCGACGAAGTTCCGCAGCTCACGAGCCGTTGAAGCCGCCATCCAGCCATCGTGACGGCGCGTGGTATAGCTGTCCAATACCAGTCCGGCCAATGGTCATGCCCAAACGGGTATAGCTACGACCGGGAGCACCGTCGGGGAGGCGCCCGGGCGCGATCAGACCGGTCTCTGTACGCGCTCAGTCCGCGGGCTGGCGTCATCAGAGGCGGCGAGCGAGCGCCGGAGATCCGCCGCGACGGCGTAGAGATGCCGCAGCAGCATCGCGACCGCAGGACTCGGCCGGCGGTCGGCCGGCAGGGTCACGCCGACCGTGTGGGTCACCCGCTCGAGCGGGACCGGCAGGATCCCGATCTGGGGGTCGGTGTCGACGATCAGGAACGGCAAGGCGGCGATCGCGTCGGTCTCTACCAGCAGGGTCCGCAGGGTCAGCGGTGACGTGCACTCGATCCGGTCGTCCGGCAGGGCCAGCTGGTGCCGCTCGAACAGCTCCTCCAGCTCCCACCGCAGCGCGGTCTGCTCGCCGGGGATGATCCAGGGGTAGGCGTAGAGGTCCTCCAGCCGCGACACGCCGCGCCGGTGTGCCGGATGGTCCAGCCGGCTCACCATCCGGATCGGCTCCTCGTACAGCCGGACCTGCTGGAGCCGTTCCGGCGGTTGCCGGCTGGTCAGCCGCCCCACCGCGAGGTCGATGTCGCCAGCGAGCAGGCCCGCCACCAGCAGGTCGGGCGTCGCGTCCCGGACGATGACCGTCACCCGCGGGCGGGCCGCCTTGAGCGCCGCGATGGCCCGGGGCAGCAGGATGTTCGACCCCGCAAGGTGAGTGCCGACCGTGACGGTGCCGATGGTCGCATCGGATAGCTCCTGGACATGCTGCCCGATGTGTCGGACGTGGCCGATGATCGCCCGGGCGTGATCGAGGAAGGCCTCTCCGAAGACAGTGGGGGTCACCCCCCGCGGACCCCGGTCGAACAGCTCCACCGCCAGAATCCGCTCCAGGTCGCGCAGACCGCGGGTCACCACCGGCTGGGTGATGTGCAGATGCTCCGCCGCCTTGACCACGCTTCCCTGCTCGGCGATCGTCACCGCGAGCACGAGATGGCGCAGCTTGAGCCGACCGTCGAGGAGCATGGTGGACCTCCACTGAGGCAGTGGTATGTCTGAACAAACATAGCAGCAAGCCAGATTGGCATTCAAAAGCTATAGCCGTCGGCGCGAATCGGACCGGCCTGCAAGCTGGCTGACTATCCTCTACCCGTGACCACCGAGCTGGTCCTGCTGTCTCGGGTGGCCTTCCGTGACCAGGACACCGCCGGCCCCCGGCTGCGGGGCCTGCTGGCGCTGCTCGCTGCCGACCTGCGCACGGGCTGTGGCACCGGCCGGCTGGTGGAGGGGCTATGGCTGGACGAGCAGCCGGAGAACCCGACCAAGGCGCTGCAGGTGTTGGTGTTCCGGGCCCGGGCACAGCTGGGGTCCGACCTGATCGCCAGCACGCCCACCGGTTACCGCCTGACCCTCAGTGAGGACCAGGTCGACCCGATCTGGTCTGGACGGACGCAGCATACGTTACTAGATTGTTACCGTGCAGGTGACCCCGACCACCTTCCTCCCGGTACTGGCGCGGACCGATGACCCGCAGGTGTCGCCCGACCACCTCACCGACCCGTTCCTGGGTCCGCTCGCGGTCGGCTACACCCCCGGTCCGCCGTACGGGCGCCGCCTGCTCACCCGCGACGAGCTCGGCATGCCGCGGCGGGAGCTGCGCCGGGCCGCGACTGCCAACCTGTACGCGGCGCTGGAGCGGGTCCGGATCCACGGCCAGCCACCGGCGCTGATGCTGTCGCTGGACGGGCTGGAGTCCAGCGCCCTGCTGGCGCACGGGTTCTGGGACGACCTGGCCGGCTCGGTCCCGGGCGAGCTGGTGGTCGGGGCCCCGGCCCGGGACGTGGTCATCTTCACCGGAACGGACTCCGGTTCCGGGCTGCGGAAGGTGCGCCGGGCGGTGGACCGGGTGTTCTTCGCGGGCGGGCCGCACCTGCTCAGCTGGGATCTGCTGGTGCGCCGGCACCATCGCTGGGAGGTGTTCGGTGCCGAGCCGGCGCATCCGGTGTCGGCGCCGGGATCCCGGCCCCGCCAGCCGCCGGGACCTCCTCCGCCGGACGGTCTGTCGCGCCAGCTTCCGCCCGGTCCGCCGCCGGGCTCCCCGGCCCCGGCGGGCTCCCGGTTCCCGGCGCGTTCCCGGTTCCCGGCGGGTTCCGGGGTTCCGGCGTCGGCGGTTCCCCGGCAGCGTAGGCCGCTGTCCAACGGCTGAGCTCGCGGAACAGCGCCGCCCTCACCTCCGGAGCGGACAGTGTCAGATCGTGCATGCCGCCGTTGATCCGGAACAGCGTCACGTGCCGGCCCAGCTGCGGCGCCCACCGGACCATGTCCGCGACGTCCAGCACCGAGTCGGCGCGCCGGGCCAGCTCGTGCCAGCGCTGCCCGCGGTACGAGCGGGTGGAGCAGGCCACCAGCACCGGCACATCGATCGACAGTCCCGTATGTAGCCGGCGGAGGCCGGCCTGGATCGCCGCCAGCCAGCCGAACCGGATCGGGAAGCCACCGACCGGTTTCCACGCCAGGTCGTACGACCACTCTCCGCGCAGCGAGGCGTGCAGGCTCTGGCCGTACACCGGGTAGCTGGGGCGGCGCAGGATCCCGTACGGCGACCTGCGCGCCAGCCGGGCCGCGGTGATCCCGGCCGGCGCGCGCAGCAACGCGGGTATGTTCAGATCGAAGAACGGGCTGTTGAAGAACATCGCGTCGACTAGCCGCGCCGCCCGGCGCCGGTGTGCCCACAGTGCGGTGACCAGTGCGCCGGTGGAATGCCCGGCCACCAGTAACGTGTCATGACCGTCCTCGGTGCGGATCAACCGGGCGGCCTCGTCCAGCTCGGGCAGGTACTCCGCCAGGCTGCGGCAGTAGTTCGGGGCCTGGTGGCTGCGCAGGCTCCGCCCGTACCTGCGCAGGTCGAGCGCGTAGAAGTCGAAGCCGGTGGCGGTGAAGTGGTCGGCGACATGGGTCTGGAAGAAGTAGTCGGACCACCCGTGCACCCACAGCACCGCGCGCCGGGTCGGTGCGGGTGCCCGGCGCCGCACCAGCGTCGCCACCACCGGCCCCTCCTCGTCCGGGTCGAGGTCGATCGTAAGCTGTTGATATGGCGGGCCGAGGATGTCGGTCTCCACAGCAGTGACGGTACCGTGCGGGAGAGCGCTACCGTGTGTGGGCGGTGCGGGGTGCGGATGCCCCGGCCGGCTGCTGCCGACCCCCCGCCGCCGGGAGGAGGCGTGCGGTGATCGAGTCGCGGGACGGCCGGCGGGTGGTCGTCACAGGCGTCGGGGTGGTCGCCCCGTGCGGCACCGGGCTCGCGCAGTTCTGGGCCGGCCTGACCCGGCCGGCCGAGCCGGCGGTGGTGCGGCGGGTGCCGTCCTTCGACCCGGTCCAGTGGGGGATCGGCCGGGTGGAGGCGCGGCGGCTGGATCGGTTCGCGCAGTTCGGGGTGGCCGCCGCCGCGCAGGCGCTGGCCGATGCCGGGCTGCTGCCGGATCCGGCCGGCGCCGGCGCTCTGGCCGAGGTGGATCCGGACCGGGTGGGCGTGCTGGTCGGCAGCGGCATCGGTGGCGCGCCGTCGTGGGAGACCCAGGCCGGGGTACGCGCGGAGCGGGGCGACCGTGCCGTCTCCCCACTGACCGTCCCGCTGGTGATGCCGAATGCGGCCGCCGCGGCGGTCTCGATGCGGTGGGATCTGCGCGGTCCATGTGAGACGGTCTCGACCGCGTGCGCCACCGGGACACACTCCATCGCCGGTGCGGCACGCTGGGTGGCCGCCGGCCGGGCCGATGTCGCCCTGGCGGGTGGTGCCGAGGCGGCGCTGACTCAGACCAATCTGGCTGGTTACACGAACATGCGGGCACTGTCACGGACCGGGATCTCCCGTCCGTTCGATGTGGACCGGGATGGGTTCTGCGTCGGCGAAGGCGCGGCCGTGCTGGTGCTGGAAGAAGCGGTGCACGCCGCCGGCCGCGGCGCCCGGGCCTACGTCGAGCTGGCCGGCTGCGGCTCCACTGCGGACGCGTACCACCTGACCCAGCCCGCGCCGGTCGGGCGGGGCGCGCTGGCGTGCATGCGGGCGGCGCTGGCGGACGCCCGGGTGTCAGCCGCCGAGGTGACGCACATCAACGCGCACGGCACCTCGACGCCGATGAACGACGCGACCGAGGCGCAGGCGATCCGGCAGCTGTTCCGGTCACCGGGACCGGCGGTCACCGCGATCAAGGGGGTAACCGGCCACGCACAGGGCGCGGCCGGCGCGATCGAAGCGGTCGCGCTGGTGCTCTCGTACGCGCACCGGACGCTCCCGCCCACCATGGGAACCGTGACGATCGATCCCGAGTTCATTCTGGACCTGGTGCTGAAGCCGCGCCCGTGGGCGCCGGCGGCGTCCATCTCCAACTCGTTCGGCTTCGGTGGCCACAACGGGTCCCTGGTGTTCGTGCCGGCCTAGTCCCGGTTCGCCCCGGTCGCCATAGCAGATCATCCGGTCTCGTGGGGGATATCCACAGGCACGCCGGCTGTCCACAGGTTGAGGTTGACCGGTGGCGGGCGGGCCGCTGGCCGGTCCACGCTGGTCGGCGAGTCGACTCGCTTCCTGACCGCTGGATGAGACAGAGGATCTGCCATGTATGACACGTACGTGACCATCGTGGGCAACGTGCTCCACGAGCCGGAGTGGCGGCGCACCACCAACACCGGTGCCCTGGTCACCACCTTCAAGATCGCATCGACGTCGCGGCGCCTGAACCGCGAGACCGGACAGTGGGTCGACGGGAACAGCCTGCGGG
>WHTQ01000100.1 GCA_009377645.1 Micromonosporaceae bacterium
GGTGTACGTGGCCGGGGTGTGGTTCGGCTTCTCGTAGACCAGCGTGGCCCGGTCGCCGCCGGCCAGCCCCAGGGTCGCGAGGCCCTCCGCTTCGTCGGACATCGGGATGCCGAGGGTCTGCGTGTAGAACTGCTTGGCCGCTGCCAGGCTGTCCACCGAGAAGCCGCTGAACGCCTTGGTGTCTGCGAACATCATGATTCCCCTTGTCTGCGGTCCTGGTCAGGGCCCGCTCAGCCGATGGCCATGTCGACGAACCGGGACAGGTGCAGCTGGGCGGCGACCGTGATGGTGTCAGTCGGACCGTTGCGGTGCTTGGCGACGATGAAGTCCGCCTCCCCCGCCCGCGGCGACTCCTTGTCATAGTAGTCCTCCCGGTGCAGCAAGATCACCACGTCACTGTCCTGTTCGATCGCGCCCGATTCGCGCAAATCGGACAGCTGAGGTCGCTTGTCGGTGCGCTGCTCGGGACCGCGGTTGAGCTGGGCGACCGCGATCACCGGGCAGTCGATCTCCTTGGCGAGCAGCTTCAGGCCGCGGGAGAGCTCGGAGACCTCCTGCTGCCGGCTCTCCACCCGCTTCGGCGAGGTCATCAGCTGCAGATAGTCGACCACCAGCAGCTTCAGGTCGTGCCGCTGCCGCAGCCGCCGGGCCTTCGCCCGGATCTCCATCAGGGTCATGTTCGGCGTGTCGTCCAGGAACAGCGGCGCCTCGCTGATCTCCCCCATCCGCCGGGCCAGCTTGGTCCAGTCGTCATCGGAGAGCTGCCCGGAACGGAGCACGTGCAGCGGCACCCGGGCCTCGGCCGCGAGCACCCGCATCACGATCTCCACCTTGCTCATCTCCAGCGAGAAGATCGCACTCGCCAGCCCGTGCCGCAGCGCCGCATGCCGGGCGAAATCCAAGCTGGCCGCCGACTTGCCCAGGCCGGGGCGCCCGGCGACCACGATCAGCTGACCCGGGTGCAGGCCGTTGAGCAGGGCGTCCAGGTCCGTGAAGCCGGTCGGCACGCCGGTCATCGCGCCGCCGTGGGCGCCGATCGACTCGATCTCGTCGAGCGTGGGCTGGAGCACGTCGGCGAGCGCCTCGAAGTCCTCGCTGACCCGCCGCTCGGTCACGTCGTAGACCGCCTGCTGGGCCAGGTCGACCACGTCATCGACGTCCCGGCCGGCGCTGGCGGCCGCGCCGTAGCCCAGCTGCACTATCCGGGTCCCGGCCTCCACCAGCCGGCGCAGCACCGCCCGCTCCGCCACGATCCGGGCGTAGTAGGCGGTGTTCGCCGCGGTCGGCACGGCGTGCACCAGATCATGGACGTAGGACATGCCGCCGACCCGGGCGATGGTGCCGGCGTCGGTGAGGCTAGCGGTGACCGTGACCGGGTCGGCCGGGTCTCCCCGGCCGTAGAGGTCGAGCACCGCGTCGAAGATCGTGGCGTGCGCCGGCCGGTAGAAGTCGGCCGAGCGCAGGATCTCCACCACGTCGGCGATCGCGTCCTTGGACAGGATCATGCCGCCGAGCACGCTCTGCTCGGCGGCCACATCCTGCGGCGGGGTGCGGTCGAGCTGCGCATCCGAGGCAGCCGGCTGCCCTTGCGCCGGAGCCCGCAGCTCGTCAGTGACCGACACGCCGTCCCCCTCTCTCGAACCTATGTTCCCCTACCGCCCTGACATTTGACGAACATCGATAGCTGGCCGCGCACCGCCACCCCGCGGAGCAACCGTAGGCGGCGGCGCCCGCCGGCTCAAGCACCCCCGGTGGACGAGCCTGGGGGCAACCTGTGGACACCCCGCGCCAGGATGTGCGCCGCCTTGTGCACAGCCTGTGGACAACCGCTGGGGACAACCCGATGTCACTGCCTTAACCTGCGGAAACACTGTCCCCATGGTGTGCAGGAAAGAAATCTGGCGCCGGGTTGCGCGACTCGCCAGCGAACTCCGGCTGTCCGGCCGATTGCGGGTCGGCGTCGGGATCGGGGACGCTCCGGACATGGACCACCGGCGCCGGCCGTCCAGCCCGCAGGTGCCGCCGGGTGATGAGCCCGCCGGCTGGGTGGTCGCTGGCGAGGAGCGGGACGGCTGGGTGCCGCCGTCACCGCGCAACGCCTGGGCGGACCCCGCCCCGCCCAGGGACGACCGGCCGCCACCCCCGCCGGGGTGGTATGCGACACCCTACGACCCGGGGTACGGCGGACAATGGTACGGCGAGCCGGCAGCACCGGACCACCCGCCGCCGGCGCCCGGCTACCCACCGGAGTCGAGCTACCTGCCGCCCGAACCCGCCTACCCGCCACCGCCGGAGCCGAGCTACCTGCCACCCGAGCGGCCACCGGCGGCGTACCAGCAATCGGCCTACCCGGCATCCGGCTATCCACCCGGGCCAGCCCAGCCCGGTCCAGCCGGCCGCCGCCCCGGGCGGCAGCCGCCACCGCCGGACCCGGACGAACCACCGCCGCCGGCCTGGACATCGGCGCTGCTCTGGACAATCGGAGCGTTTCTCATCCCGGCTCTCGCCTATCTGGGGTGGGCACTCACCCTTGGTGGCGCCGCCCCGGCCGACTGCCTGGACGCCGCAGGGACGGCCTGCCCGGCGCCCCGGGCCGCCGCTGTCGACCGGCTCACCAGCGCGCTGCCCGCTCTCGGGGCCGCCCTCGCCCTCGCTCTGCTGGTGGCGGTCGGGCTCCGGCGGATGGCCGCGGACTGGCGCGGGATGACGGTGGGCCTCGCCGCCGCAGTGATCGGCGCCGGCCTGGCGACCCTAGTCGCCACAGCCCTCAGCTGATAGTGAGGCTTTGCAACGACCTACCGCAGCATTGAGGTCAATCGGTGCTGGCACAACCGGCCGCCACGCTGCCCACAACGGACGGTTATAATCCTCACTTACTGGGCAGCACCGACAGGTCGAAGGTGGCGGCGACCTCCGGATGCAGGCGCACCCGCACCTGGTGCAGGCCGGTCGACTTGATCGTGCCAGGCAGCTCCAGCCGGCGGCGGTCGAGCGCCGGCCCGCCGGCCGACTTCACCGCGTCCACCACCTCGGCCGGTGTGATCGAGCCGAACAGGCGGCCACCGGCGCCGGCCCGGGCGGTCAGCCGCACGTCCAGCCCGCGGAGCCGCTCGGCGATCCCGCTGGCCTGGTCCTGGTCCCGGATGTCGCGAGCGGACCGGGCGCGCCGGATCGAGACGACCTCCTTCTCGGCTCCCCGGGTCCACCGGATCGCGTACCCCCGGGGGAGCAGGTAGTTCCGCCCGTACCCGTCCTTGACCTCGACCACGTCGCCGGGGGCGCCCAGGCCGGTCACCTCCTGGGTGAGAATGATCTTCATCGGGGGCCTCCGGTCACCGGGCGGTGGTCGTGTAGGGCAGCAGCGCCATCTCACGCGCGTTCTTGACGGCGCGGGCGATCTGCCGCTGCTGCTGGGAGGTCACCCCGGTCACCCGGCGGGCACGGATCTTGCCCCGGTCGGAGATGAACTTGCGCAGCAGCGCTGTGTCCTTGTAGTCGATGTAGGTGATCCCCTCCTTGTCGAGCGGGTTCACCTTCTTCTTCGGTTTGCGGATTGCGGCGGGCTTTGCCATCGCGGGTCTCTACTCCTGGTCTGGGTCAGATGGTCCGGTCAGAACGGGGGCTCGTCGTCGAAGCCGGAACCACCGGCGGGTGCGGCGGCCGACGCGGCGGCCGGTGCGGACCCGCCGGCGGGCGGCGCCGGCGTGGCCGAGGCCCACGGGTCGTCGGTCCCGCCTCCGCCTCCGCCGCCGCCGGAGGAGCGCGACATCTTCTGCACCTTCGCCGTCGCATACCGCAACGACGGGCCGATGTCGTCGACCTCCATCTCGTAGACGGTCCGCTTCTCGCCCTCGCGGGTCTCGTACGACCGCTGGCGCAGCCGCCCGGAGACGATCACGCGGGTGCCGCGCTGCAGCGACTCGGCGACGTGCTCGGCGGCCTGCCGCCACACGTTGCAGGCGAGGAACAGCGCCTCGCCGTCCTTCCACTCGCCGCTCTGGCGGTCCAGGTAACGCGGCGTGGAGGCGACGCGGAACTTCGCCACCGCCGCCCCGGAGGGCGTGAAGCGCAGCTCCGGGTCGTCGGTCAGGTTGCCGATCAGGGTGATGTTGGTGTCTCCTGCTGCCATCACAACTCTCCTGTCACGGGGCCGGTCCTGCCGGTCAGGCTGTCACACCGGTCTGACAACGGACCAGGCGCTCCGGGTCGGTCAGTGGACCTCGGGCCGGACCACCTTGGTCCGCAAGATCGATTCGTTCAGCCGGAGCTGGCGGTCCAGCTCGGCGACGGCCTCCGTGGTGGCCTGCAGGTCGATGACCGCGTAGATCCCCTCGGGCTTCTTGTTGATCTCGTACGCGAGCCGGCGGCGGCCCCACACGTCCAGCTTCTCCACCGAGCCGCCGGCGTTTCGGATCACGTTCAGGTAGGTGTCCAGCGACGGGCCGACGGTGCGCTCTTCCAGGCTCGGGTCGAGGATCACCATGACTTCGTAATGACGCAAGACTCACTCACCTCCTCTGGGCTAACGGCCACGGTCGGTCCGTGGCAGGAGGGTCAGGCGTCGCCGCCGCGCCGGACTGGCTCCGGAGGCAGCCGCAGCTATCGTACGCGACCGGCCGGCCGCGCCGGGGGCGGGGTGACCGCGGGGCGCCGGATCCACTTCTTAGGGTGGGACCTGGGGAGGAACGACCACACCAGCGAGGATGGATCTCCGGCGCCCCGCGGAGCCTGTTATGTCCGATCTTCAGCTTACCGCGGCCCGGCTCGCCCGCTGGCTGATGAGCGCCCGTACCGCGCCGGACGCCACCCCGACCACGCAGACGCTCGCGACCAGCGCCAGCAGCCCGACCGGTCCGTCACCCGGCACCGAACCGGAGGTTCGCGTCAGCTCGTCATCGGCGAACTCACCGGCCGGCGGCGGGGCAACGTTGGCCGGGTCGCCCGGGCTGCCGCTACCGTGCGCCGGCTCGGTGGCGAGCCCCCACCGCGGGCTGAGCCCGTCCGCCGGGCCGGACGGCGGGTCGGCCGGCGCCTCCCGGGTGGGCCGGTCGGCGTCCCCGGGGGCCGCCGGGGTGCCCGGCCACCAGGCCCCGGACGGCTGGTCCGCCGCCGAACCCGGCTCGGCCGGGCTGGCACCGGAGCCGGACGGAGCGTCCGAACCGGACGGGCCTTCGCCGCCGGGCGAGGGCGCGGCCGTGCCACCCGACCCGGACGGCGGCTCCGGCTGCGCCTGGGGCGGATCGGCCACCGCAACCGTGACCGCGCCGGCCGACTCGCCCAGCAGGCAGTCGATCTGCATCGTCGCCATCACCGGGCCCTGGTGGAACACCACGTCGGCAGAGCCGCCGTCCGGGATGTCCGCGGCCTCCTCGCCGTCCAGCCGGAGCGTCGCGGCCTGCCCGAGCTGGTTGGCGAACCGCAGCTCGGAGCCGGCCGGCAGGCTCACCTGCTCGGTGTCCGGGCTGGAACGCGAACCGAGACCCGACCCGAGCAGGCCGCACCCGCCACTGAAGGTCACGGTTCCGGCCGATTCGGCGCTCGCGGTCGGTCCGGCCACCAGCAGCGGCACACCCACCAGCGCGGTGGCCGCGGCCAGCGCCAGGCCGCGGCGCCGGCGGCGACCCGGCACCCGTACGCGTGAAGTCATCGTCCTCAGCTCCCAGGTTGTGTAGCGGCGCCGGAGCGGCCGCGCCGACGCGGACGTGCCCTGGACATACCGGGACAACGAGACGGCGCCCGCAGCGGTGACGACCCCCGCCACCGCGCCCGGGAGATCTTGGACTCCGGCGACCGTTATCGGGGCCACGGTGACCAAGATCTCCCGGGTGGCCGGTAGGGTTGGGCCTCATGCGCATCGGAGCTCATGTCGAGCGGGCGGACCCGCTCGCCGAGGCGGCCGCCCGCAAAGCCGACGTGGTGCAGTTCTTCCTCACGGACCCGCAGGGATGGGTGACGCCGGAGCCGCGCCCCGACGCCGAGGCGCTGCGGTCCGGCCCGGTCGACGTCTACATCCACGCGCCGTACCGGATCAACGTCGCCACCCTGAACAACCGGATCCGGATCCCCAGCCGGAAGCTGCTGCTCGAGCACGCCCAGGGCGCCGCGGAGATCGGCGCGCACGGGCTGATCGTGCACGGCGGACACGTGGACCGGGGCGCCGACCTGGCGATCGGGTTCGACAACTGGCGCAAGACGTTCGCGTACGCGGCCGAGCGGGGCGGCTTCCCGCTGCCGATCCTGATCGAGAACACGGCCGGCGGGGACAACGCCTGCGCCCGCCGGTTCGACGCGCTGGCCCGGCTGTGGGAGGTGGTGGGGGAGTATGGTGCCGGGTTCTGCCTGGACACCTGCCACGCGTACGCCGGCGGCGAGGAGCTGACCGGGGTGGTCGACCGGGTCCGGGCGATCACCGGACGGATCGACCTGGTGCACGCCAACGGCTCCCGGGACCCGTTCGACTCCCGCCGGGACCGGCACGACAACCTGGAGCGCGGCCAGATCGACCCGGAGCAGGTGGTGGCGGTGATCCGGGCCGCCGGTGCCCCGGTGGTGGTGGAGACCCCGGGCGGTGCCGACGGCCAGGGCGCCGACATCGCCTTCCTGCGTGCCCAGCTGGGGCGGTAGGGGTCCGGCCGGATGGACGTGACCGACCAGGCAGCGGCGGCGGTCGACGACGCACCGCCGAAGCCGGAGCCGGAGCCGGAGAAGCCGGCAGAGAAGCCGGCCGCCGAGCCGGCTCCCGACCAGGACCGGTGGGCGGCGTTCGCACCGAAACCGCAGCGGGTGCCCGGCCGGCTGCGCCGGGCCGCCGCCCGGCTCGGCCGGGGGCTGGTGCACGAGGGGACCCTGGCGGTGCTGGGAGCGCTGGCGCTGGCCGTACTGATGACCTGGCCGGCGGTGCGCTACCCGCAGTACACCCTGCCGCAGGATCTGGGTGACCCGACCCTGGTGGCCTGGCTGCTCTCCTGGCCGGGCCACATCCTGCTGGAAGACCCGGCGCAGCTGTGGCACGGCAACGCGTTCTTCCCGGAGCGGTGGAGCTACGCGTTCACCGACTCGCTGCTCGGCTACGCCCCGGCCGGGCTGCTCGGCAGCGGCCCGATGGACGCCGTGCTGCGCTACAACATCATGTACGTGCTGGCGCACGCGCTCGCCTTCCTGGGCGCGTACGCGCTGGTCCGCCAGCTCGGGGCGGGCCGGTTCGGGGCGCTGGTCGCCGGGATCGCGTTCGCCTACGCCCCGTGGCGGCTGGCCCAGGCCGGCCACCTGCACGTGCTGTCCACCGGCGGGATCGCGCTGGCGCTGGCGATGCTGGCCCGCGGCCACGGCTGGTCGCTGCGGTACGGGTTCCGGCCGGACCGGGTCCGGCCGGTGTGGATCGTGGCCGGCTGGCTGGTGGCGGCCTGGCAGGTCACGCTCGGGTTCGGGATCGGCCTGGTGTTCGGGTACGTGCTGGCCGGGCTCTCGGTCGTGGTGGTGCTCGGCTGGCTGGTGCGGCGGATCTTCCGGCGCCGGCGGCACCGGTTCGGCCGGATCTTCGCCGCCGACCTGGTCGGCAGTGCGATCTTCGCCTCGGTGGCGGTGCTGATGGCGCTGCCGTACCTCACCGTGGTGGACCAGCACCCGCAGGCGCAGCGGCAGTTCCGGGAGGTCGGGGTGTTCTCGCCGCCGCTGCGCGGCTTCCTCACCGCGCCAGCCGAGTCGTGGCTGTGGGGCTCCACCCACTCCGGGGCCCGGAACGTCCTGTACTGGGCACCGGAGATGGCGCTGCTGCCCGGGTTCGCGCTGCTCGCGCTCGCCGCGGCCGGGCTGGTCGTCTCGGTCTGGTCGGTGTGGGCCCGGGTGCTGCTGGCCGCCGGCGTGGTAGGCACCGTGCTGCTGGCGATGGGCACCCAGTTCCTGGACGGTTCGGCCTACCGGCTGCTCTACGACTGGGTGCCGGGCTGGGACGCGCTGCGCACCCCGGGCCGGCTGATCATCTGGACCACGCTGCTGCTGGGGGTGCTGGCCGCCGGTGCGGTGACCGCGTTCGCGGTCCGGGTCTGGGCGCTGGTGCGGGAACGGGACTGGCCGACGCCGGGGCCGCTGCTGCGGCTGGCGGCCCTGGTGCCGGTGCTGCTGGTGCTGGCCGAGGGGCTCAACAACACCCCGCACGAGGTGGTGCCGTTGCCGCCGGCGGCGCTGGCCACGGTGGACGGCCCGATCCTGGTGCTGCCCAGCGACCAGGCCACCGACCAGCTGGTGATGCTGTGGTCGACCGACCGGTTCGAGCCGGTGGTCAACGGCGGCTCCGGGTTCGGCCCGGCCTCGCTGACCGAGACCCGGGAGATGACCCTGACCTTCCCGGACGAGGCGAGCGTGTCCTACCTTCGCTCACTCGGCGTCGAGACGGTGGTCGTGCTCCCGGACCGGGTGGTCGGCACCGAGTGGGAGGGTGCGCTGCAGGCCACCGGGGACGGCTTCGGAGTCACCCGGGAGGAGATCGACGGGGCGGTCGTGTTCCATCTCGGCGCTTAGCCCGGGTTGAGGAGGGGTCCCCGGTGCGGGCTGGAGCCCCAGCAGGGGTCCCCGCTTCAGCGTGAACCGGTCCGGGGCGCCGTCCAGCACGCCACCGTCCGGGTCGTCCGGGTAGCGGTGCCGCACCACGTCCGCCCGCGGGTGCAGGGCGTCGTAGACCACGTACCCGCACAGCACCGCCACGGTCCCCCAGCGCAGGGTGGCGGCCAGGATGAACCAGCCCTCCGGGATCACGAACATCCCCTCCGGCCGGTCCCCGCTGGCCCGGATCAGCTGGCCGTAGAAGGCGAAGAAGTACCCGACCTCGGCCACCTGCCAGGCCACGAACGCCCCCCACCTGGGCCGGGCCAGCACCACCAGCGGCAGCAGCCAGAGCACGAACTGCTGCGACCACACCTTGCTGGTCAGCAGGAACGCGGCCACGATCAGCAGGGACAGGGCGGCGAACCGGGGCCGGCGCGGGGCGGCCAGCGCCAGCCACCCGACGCCGGCGCAGGCCAGCCCGAACAGCCCGTAGGTGAGCCAGTTCAGGTGCGGGTCGACGTGGCCGCCGAGCCACTGGAACGGCCCCGAGCCGGAGCCCAGCGACCGGTCCAGATACTGGCCGACATACCAGAACGTGCCCCAGTCGACCGCCCGGTCGGTGTTCAGCCGCAGGAACTGGAGCCAGTTGTCGATGCTCCCGTTGCGCAGGTAGTCGACGAACATCACCGGCAGGTTCACCCCGAGCCAGGTGCCGGCGCCGGCGGCGACCGCGACCCAGGCCGGGGCGGTGCGGCCGGCCCGCAGCCCCAGGAAGATCAGCGGCAGCAGCAGGAAGCCCGGCCAGAGCTTGGCGGCCGCGCCCAGCCCCAGCAGCACCCCGGCCAGCACCGGGTGCCGCCGGCTCCAGGCGACGATCCCGCCGACCGCCAGCACTATCGCCAGCAGGTCCCAGTTGACGGTGGCGGACAGCAGGAGCGCCGGGGCGGCGGCGAACATCGCCGCGTCCCACGGCCGGCGGCGGCGCAGCGACAGCAGCATCGCCGCCGTGGCGACCGCGAAGCCGGCCAGCGCCAGCGCGGTCAGGTCGTAGAACCAGGCGAACTCGTTGATCGGCGTCAGGCCGCCGACCCAGTGCACCGGCAACCCGATCAGGCCCATGAAGATCCCGGTCAGCACCGGGTACTCCAGCGGATAGTCCAGGTACGGCAGGCCGCCCGCGCTCAGCCCGCCCGGCGCGCCGTAGAGCGCCATCACGTCGCTGTAGCAGAACCGGGACAGCTGGCCGAGGCCGGACCAGGTGGCGCCGTCCCGGCACGGCGACTTCTGCAGCCAGTGCAGGACCAGGGTGAGGCAGGTCAGCGCCAGCACTATCCGGCCGGTGGTCCAGAACCGCCCCGGCCAGCCGCCGGCCGGCTCCCGTACCGCGTAGTCGCCGAGCGGCCCGCCGATCAGCTGCGACAGCCCGGCCACGAACCGGTCCGACCGGCTCGGCGCATCGATCGACAGCCGCCGCTCACCGGTCGTGTCCATCGCGCCCTCTCCTGCCCCGGAACGGTGAATCCGTGCTGACGCTACCAGTGGCTTCGGGGGCCGAACCGCGTCCGGTGACCACGCCCGCCGTACCGCCCGGCCCGTTCCCTGACGCAGCTACCCTTCGGGACGTGACGACCGGTCCAAAGCCTCCGGCGGCCCGGGTAACGGCCCGGCGGGACCGCTCGTGAGCCGGTGGTTCCCCCGAGTACTACTGGTCACACTTCTGTTACAGACCGGCAGCGGTGGCCGGCGGTGCCGGTGCCGGCGGCGAGGGTGCGGTGGCGGGCATCCGGCTCGTGTTCGGCCTCGCGGCGGTGGTCAGCGCGGTCTCCGCGGCGGTCGCGGCCAGCCTGCTGCTGGCCCCGGGGCGGCTGGCGCTGCGCCCGCCGGGCCAGCCGGCCAGCGCACCGTCGAACTCGGGCCGGGCGGTGCTGACGGTGCTGCGGATCCCGAGCATGCCCCGGGCCATGTTCGCGAGCCTCACCGTACTGTCGGCCGTGGACATCCTCGTCGCCTGAACCTCTACGGTGACGTCGACTTCGTCTTCAACACCCGCTACGACTTCCCGGACCGGCAGGTGACGGGCGGGCCGCCGCGAATGGTACGCTACGCATACTATTTTTGGTACGCTGTGCGTACTATTTCGCGCGAGCCTCCCGGGGGTGCCGATGCCTGCCTCGACCGCTGCCGACCTCGTGACCGTCGGGGAGCTGCGGCTGTCGCTCGTGCGGCTGGCCCGCCGGGTGCGCAAGCGCGCGGCCACCGGGATGACCCCGTCGCAGCTGTCGGCGCTGTCGACAATCGAGCGACACGGATCCCTGCGGCCCGGTCGGCTGGCTGAGGCGGAGCAGATCAACAAGTCGTCGGTCACCCGGCTGGTGGCGCACCTGGAGGCGGGCGGGCTGATCGTCCGCACCCCGGACGCCGAGGACGCGCGCAGTTCCCAGGTACAGCTCACGGCCGAGGGGCGACGCCTGATGGCGGAGTCCAGCCACCGGGCCGACGCCTACCTGGCCAGGCAGATCGCCGCGCTCTCACCCGGCGAGCAGCGCCGCCTGCTCGCCGCGGCACCGGTGTTGCAGCGGCTGCTGGAGGTCAAGGCGTGACCGGGTGGCGGGCCACCTTCCGGTCATTGGGCGTGCGCAACTACCGGTTGTACTTCTACGGCCACACGATCTCGGAGGCCGGCACCTGGATGCAGAAGGTCGGCCAGGGCTGGCTGGTGCTCGAGCTGACCGGCTCCGGCACGCTGCTGGGGGTGACGTTCGCGATCCAGCACCTGCCGATCCTGCTGATCGGGGCGTGGGGTGGCCTGCTCGCGGACCGGTTGGACAAGCGCCGCCTTCTCCTGATCACGTACGGTGTGGCGGGCCTGCTGGCGCTGGCGCTAGGCCTGCTGACCGCCACCGGGATCGTCACGCTCTGGATGGTGCTCGCCCTGGCGCTCGGCCTCGGCGTCGTCAACGCACTGGAGAAGCCGGCCCGCCACACGTTCGTCATCGAGATGGTCGGGCCGGGTCACCTCACCAACGCGATCACGCTCAGCAGCGTCGTCACGAACACGGGCAAGGTGGTCGGCCCCAGCCTCGCCGGCATCCTGATCTCCACTGTCGGCCTGGCATCCGGCTTCCTGGTCAACGCCGCCTCGTACCTGGCCGCGGTGGCCGCACTCGCCCTGATGCGGCGCCACGAGCTCACTCCGGTCGAACCCACCCGACGCACCTCGGGCCAGCTCCGGGAAGGCCTGCGCTACGTGCTACGTACGCCGCAGCTGCTGGCGCCACTGCTGCTGATGACCGTGGCGGGCACGCTGGCCTACGAGTGGGTCGTCACGCTGCCGCTGCTCGCCCGCGACGCATTCGACGGTGATGCGCAGGTGTTCGGCCTCATGTTCTCCGCGATGGGCGTGGGTGCGGTGGTCGGTGGCCTGGCGGTGGCCGGCTGGCTCACGCCGTCCGCGCGCCAGCTGTTGAAGCTGGCCTGGGTCTTCGGTGGACTCGTGGTGGTGGTGGCCAGCGCCCCAACCGTGCCGGTGGTGCTGGTGGTGCTGGTCGGCGTGGGCGCGGCGAGCATCGCCTTCCGGTCGGTGGCGATGTCGTGGCTGCAGCTCGAGTCCAGTCCGCAGATGCGGGGTCGGGTGATGTCCCTGCTCGTCGTCGCCACCGCCGGGACGACACCGATCGGGGCGCCGCTGGTCGGTTGGCTCGCCGAGCTGGCCGGCGCCCGCGTGGCGACCGGCCTGGGCGGAGTAGCCACCGTGCTGGCCGCGCTGGTCACCCTGCTCTACCTACGGAGCCGGGGCGCCCTCAGGTCGTCGCCGCAACCGGTGGCCGCGGTGGTCAGCTGATCGCGGCGGTCCGCGCCATGCCGGGGCTACGCCGGCCCCGCCGGCTCCGCGGTCGCCCGACCGACGGCGAGCACGGACTGGCCGAACGGCGGGCGCACGAACCGCTCCGCCCAGGCGACCGACCGGATCACGGTGGCGTCGTAGGCGCGCAGCGCGAGCCCGTCCCGCGGGGTCATCCGGGCGCACCGCATCAGCAGGAACCAGGAGACCAGGCCGACGCTGTTGACGTACCGCAGCCGCTCGACCCGCAGGCCGGCGGCGGTCATCGCCGCCTCCAGGGTGCGCCGGGTGTAGCGGCGATGGTGCCCGATCAGCCGGTCGAACCGGCTCATCGCACCGTTGAAGGCCGGCACATACACCACCACCGCGCCGCCCGGGCGGACCAGCCCGGCGGCGCTGCGCAGCGCGGCCACGTCGTCCTCGATGTGCTCGAGCACGTTCAGCATGACCACCGCGCTGTGCTCACCGGTCTGGTCGGTGGGCAGGCCGAGCTGCCGGGCCCGCACCACCGGGTCGTCGGCGAACCGGTCGGCCAGCACCGCCAGCCGGTCCGGGTCGGGCTCGGTCGCGGTGTAGGCGGCCCGGCCGGGCGCCAGCTCGGCGGCGTAGTCGCCGATGCCGCTGCCGACTTCGATCGGGGAGTCGCCCAGGTACGGGGAGACCAGGCGCACCAGCCACCGGCGGTAGTGCCGGGCGCCCCGGAGGTCTTCCAGCACCTCCGACTGCAGCTCAGACACCGTCTCCTGATTGATCATCTCACTCCTGTTGGCGTCGTCTAGAACTATGTGCCCACACCTGCCACGACGGGCTTCGTCGCCAGCCAGCCCGCAGTGTTAACGCCTAGCCTAACGACAACGCAGTGGTGAGGACCGGCCGCCCGCGAGCATCCGCGCGCACATCAATCAGCTCCAGAGTGCCTAACTTGCCAGCCGTTCCTATCCGCCGCTGTCCTGGTTCTGGTCTGTGTCGTCGGGTGGCAGGGTCGGGGAGGGGGGCACGATGGTGCCGATGTCGTCGGTTCCTCCCTCGCCGTCGTTTCCTCCGCCCCCGTCGCCGTTGTCGCCGCCGCCGTTGTCACGGTCACGGTCACGGTCGCCGTCTCCGTCGCCGTCTCCGTCATCCTCTTCGTCGCAGAAGAGCGGGATCCGGCAGTCATCATCGGGCCGCTCAGGTCGCCCCTGCTCGCCGTTGGCGTACGGATGCTGCGGATTGCCGACCGGCAGGGCCTGCGGGAACTGCTCGGGTGGGAGTTCCTTGGCCGCGTGGGCGTCGTTCATGAACCGCTGCCAGATCTGCGCCGGCAACCCGGAGCTCCCGATGTCGTTGCCGAACTGGTCCTTGATCGGCTCCGGTTCGTCGCTGCCGTCGCCGACCCAGACCGCCGCCGCGATCTGCGGGGTGTAGCCGACCACCCAGGCGTCGTTGTTGCCCTCCAGGTCTGGCCGGTCTGGGTCGTCGTACTCCCAGGTGCCGGTCTTCGCCGCCGCCGGCCGGTCGCCGTCCAGGGGGAAACCGTTGATGCCCGGAATCGTGGACAGCACCCCGGTGATCGCGTCCGCGTACTGCTGCTCGACCCGCTGCTCGCCGCTGATCCGGTCGCTCTCGATCTGCTGCCACTCACCGTTGATCTTCTTCTCCACGCTCGCCACGAAGTGCGGCTCGTGGTAGACCCCCCGGTTGGCGAGAGTGGCGAGCCCGCTGGCGTGGTCGAGCACCGTGACCGGGTACTGGCCAAACGCCACCGGGTGGAAGAAGTGCTCCGGTGCGAGCTCGGTGGGCTCCGTGGCCGTCAGGTCGTAGGTGGTGCCGTCACCGGTGTTCCTGATCAACCGGATGCCGGCGTCCTTCGCCGCCTGGACGATCTTGGCCGGCCCCTGGCTGTCGGGAACCGCCTCGGAGAAGTGGGCGAACGGCACGTTGTAGGAGTACTGGGTCGACCATCGCAGGGTGCAGTAGTCCGGTGCCCGCCCCTCACAGCTCTCGGCGACCCGGCCGGCGTTGCGGATCGGATCGTCGCCTTCCAGCCAGTCCGGGTCGTACTCGCTGGTCTGCCAGTGGGAGTCGAACGAGATACCCTCCCGCAGCTCGGCGATCAGGGTGTAGACCTTGAAGGACGAACCCGGCGCCCGGCCGCCGTACCACTCGAACGTCCCATCCTCCAGCTCCCGACGGTTCGGGCCGGCCATGTCGAAGGCCGTGCCGTCCTCCCCGCCGTAGTAGCCGAGCACCGCCCCGTCGGCCGGGTTGATCGCCACGATCGCGGAGTTGACGTTCTTCGGCATCTCGTCCCAGTAGCCGGCCTTGTTCTTGCGGCGGGCGGCATCCAGGGCGGCCTTCTGCACCTCCGGGTCGATGGTGGTGGTGATCCGGTAGCCGCCCGTGTCCAGGTCGGTGATCCCCATCCGCTCCAGCTCGAACTGGACCTGCCGGACGATGTTGCCCTGCGGGCCCTCGTGCCACTGTTTGGTCTCGGCCGGGTCGACCGCCTCCGGCAGCTCGGTGACCTCGGCCCGCTCGGCCGGGTCCACCGCGCCGATGTCGACCATTTGGTCCAGCACGTAGCCCATCCGCTCCAGGGCGACCTGCGGGCTCTCCGGGTCGTGGAGCGGGTCGTAGGGAGACATGCCGGTGCCGTCGTCCGGGATCCGGATCACGCCGGCGATCACCGCCGCCTCCGGCACGGTCAGCTCCGCCGCCGGCTTGTCGAAGTACGCCTGGGCGGCGGCCTGCACCCCGTAGGCGCCCCGGCCCAGGTAGATCGTGTTGAGGTAGAAGTCCAGGATCTCGTCCTTGGTGAGCTCCTGGTTCATCTTGTACGCCATCGCGGCTTCCTGCAGCTTCCGGCTGTAGCTGTCCTCGCTCAGATTGGCCGCCGCCCGCGCGTACTGCTGGTCGATCGTGGAGGCGCCCTGCCGGTCGCCACCGGTGACGTTGTTCCAGGCGGCGCGCACGATCCCGCGGAAGTCCACCCCGCTGTGGTCGTAGAAGTCCTCGTCCTCGGCCGCGATCACGGCGTTACGGATGTTCGCCAGCTCCGGCACCCTGGTGTCGATGATCTCCCGGTTGACCTCCTGCAGCGAGGCCATCTCCTTGCCGTCGCCGTAGAGGACGGTGCTCGCCTCATCCAGCTCCAGCCGGTCCGGCGGCGGCACCGAGTCGACGTAGTAGCTCAGCGCCACCATCCCGCCGCCGGCGCTGATGATCAGCACAGCCAGCGTGATCAGGATCGAGTTGCGCAGCCAGTGCCGCTTCCGCTTGCGGGCCGGCCGGCGGGCCGGACCGCCGCGTGGCCGGGTGCCGGCCGGACCACCCGGGCCGCCGGGCCCGCCCGGGCCGCCGGTGCGGACGGGCGCCCGGCCCACCCCCGGTGAGACCGGCACCGCGGCCCGACCGGCCGCCGGTCGCCCGCCCGGGCCACCCGACCCGGATCTCGACCAGTCATACCGCGGCCGGGGCGGCTCCTGCGGACCGGCCGGCGGCATCGTCACCCGGGCCCGGCCGGCGGCGGCTCCGACCGAGGCCACCGCCCGGCCGCCGTACGAGTCCTCGGGGTACGGGTCGGCTCCGTACGAGTCGACCGCGTACGAGTCCTCGTACCCGCCGTACGAGTCGTACGGTTCGTGGCCGGCGTCGTCTGCACGCCGCCGGTATGGCTGGGGGTGGCCGTACGCGCTCATCGGTTCCACCATGCCTCCGCGGCGAGGGATTTACACCCCAGTACCGGACAACCGTGATCTGCGCCACGCCCGTCCCTCATGCCCGCACGCTCCGCTCCTCCCGCGCCGGCCGCGCTGACCGCACCGGTCGCACCGGTCGCACCGGCCGGGGGGCGGCCGCCGGCTCCGCACCGAGCAGAAACTGCTCGACCAGCAGGTTCCAGTCGCATCCGCGGCACACCTCCACCACGTACACCTGCAGCTCCGCCACCCGGGCCGCCAGCGCCGGCAGCTCCGCCCGGGAGCGGGCCTGCCCGGCCGACTGCCGCAGCTCGTCGCCGTATACGTAATGGACGAGCGTGAGGTTCTCCCGGCGACAGATCGGGCAGCGGACGTCGGTCCGCTCCCCGTGGTACTTCGCGGCATTCTTCAGGTACGGCGAGGCGTCACACACCTCCCAGGTGGAGACCAGCCCGGAGTAGACCTCGCGCAGCAGCGCCCGCCTCCGGAGCGAATAGTCCACCAGCCGGCGCCGCGTACGCATGGCCAAGAGCGTACGCAGGCCGCGCCAGCTTGGCCAGCGGTTGCCGTCCTCTCGGTCACGATGTATCGTCGCGATACATCACCCGGCTACATCGGCCAGGTTTCGCGCAAGTGGAGTGGAGGTGCAGGTTCGTGGCAACCGTTGAGTTCGCCATCCTCGGCATCCTCCATGAGGGCCCGATGCACGGCTATGAGCTGCGCAAGCAGCTCGCCACCAAGCTGGGCGCGATCCGGGCCGCGATCGGCTACGGGACGCTCTACCCGACCCTGCGCAGGCTGCAGGCCGCCGGGCTGATCATCGAGGCCGGCGAGGCGCCCGCCACCGACGACACGGTCCCGCCGCTGACCAGCCGCCGCGGCCGGGTGGTCTACAAGATCACCGCGGACGGCAAGGAGAGGTTCGGCGCCCTGCTGGCCCAGGCCGGGCCGGAGACCTGGGAGGACGCCGGGTTCGGCGTGCACTTCGCGTTCTTCGCCCGCACCGACCGGGCCACCCGGCTGCGGATCCTGGAGGGTCGCCGGCGGCGGGTGGAGGAGCGCCGGGAGGGGTTGCGGGACGTGCTGGCCCGGGCCGCCGAGCGCCTCGACGCCTACACCCTGGAGCTGCAGCGCCACGGGCTGGAGGCCTGTGAGCGCGAGGTTCGCTGGCTGGAGGAGCTGATCGCGAACGAGCGCTCCGGCCGGCCACCCCGAACATCCCCGCCCCAGGAAAATCTGGGCCGGTCATGAAGACAAGAAAGGGAGGACCCGCAATGGGCCCGATCCGTGTCGCCATCGTCGGTGTCGGCAACTGCGCCTCGTCCCTGGTCCAGGGAGTCCACTACTACCGGGACGCCGACCCAGCCGACCGCGTACCCGGGTTGATGCACGTGACGTTCGGCGACTACCACGTCTCGGACGTGCAGTTCGTCGCCGCCTTCGACGTGGACGCCAAGAAGGTCGGCCGGGACCTGGCCGAGGCGGTGGTCGCCAGCGAGAACAACACGATCCAGTTCTGCGACGTGCCGCCGACCGGCGTGACCGTGCAGCGCGGGCCGACCCTGGACGGCCTGGGGCAGTACTACCGCGAGGTGATCGACGAGTCCGACGAGACGCCGGTGGACGTGGCCGCCGCCCTGCGCGAGGCGCGGGTCGACGTGGTGGTCTGCTACCTGCCGGTCGGCTCGGAGCAGGCGACCAAGCAGTACGCGCAGGCCGCGCTCGACGCCGGCTGCGCGTTCGTGAACGCGCTGCCGGTGTTCGTCGCCTCCGACCCGGTCTGGGCGGACAAGTTCCGGGCGGCCGGCCTGCCGATCATCGGCGACGACATCAAGTCCCAGGTCGGGGCCACGATCGTGCACCGGCTGCTGGCGAAGCTGTTCGAGGACCGCGGGGTGGAGCTGCTGCGCACCTACCAGCTCAACTTCGGCGGGAACATGGACTTCATGAACATGCTGGAGCGCACCCGGCTGGTCTCGAAGAAGCTCTCCAAGACCCAGTCCGTGACCTCCCAGATCCCGCACGAGATGAA
>WHTQ01000073.1 GCA_009377645.1 Micromonosporaceae bacterium
CACCGTGATCGCCGCGATCGTCCGGCTGGTCGACCTGGGCCGGCCCGGGCACATCATCTTCGACGAGACCTACTACGCCCCGAACGCGTACGGGCTGCTGCGGTACGGCGTCGAGTGGGGCGTGCCGGAGGGCGGCGCCACTCCGGTGAGCGGGGCGCCGGTGCTCGGCGACAGCGCCGCGTACGTGGTCCACCCGCCGTTGGGCAAGTGGCTGATCGGGCTCGGCGAGTGGGTGTTCGGGTACGACGCGTTCGGCTGGCGGGTGGCCGCGGCGGTGGCCGGGATCGGCTCGGTGCTGCTGATCACCCGGATCGCCCGGCGGCTGTTCGGCTCTACCGTGCTCGGCGCCGCCGCCGGCCTGCTGGTGGCGCTGGACGGGATGCACCTGGTGATGTCCCGGACCGCGCTGCTCGACATCTTCCTGCTGTTCTTCCTGGTGGCCGCGTTCGGGGCGCTGCTGCGGGACCGGGACGCCAGCCGGCAGCGCTGGCTGGCCGCGCTGGAGCGGGGAGCGGCCCGCCCGGTGGCGGCGGTGCCGTGGTGGCGGCTGGCCGCGGCGGGGTTGCTGGGCTGCGCGCTGGCGGTGAAGTGGAGCGCGGTGTTCTTCCTGCCGGTTTTCCTGCTGTTGGTGATCGTCTGGGAGGTGGGGGTGCGGCGGGCCGCCAGGGTCCCCCGGCCGTGGTGGGAGATGTTCGTCCGGGAGACCGGTAGCCTGCTGGCCGCGGTGGTGATCGTCCCGGTGGTATACCTGGCGAGCTGGGCCGGCTGGCTGGCCACCGACTACGGCTACCTGCGCAACAGCCCGGTGGACGGGGCGGGCCAGCCGTGGCTGGCGCGGGTCGGCGGCTCGCTGACCAACCTCTACGGTTACCACCTGGAGGCGCTGCGGTTCCACACCCGGCTGGACGCCAGCCACCCGTACGAGTCGGCGCCCTGGCAGTGGCTGCTGCTCGGCCGGCCGGTCGCGTTCCACTGGTCGGATCAGGGCGGCTGCGGGGCGGACAGCTGTGCGTCCACTGTGCTGCTGCTAGGAACTCCGCTGCTGTGGTGGTCGTTCCTGCCGGCGCTGGCGGTGGTGGCCTGGCTCGGGCTGGCCCGCCGGGACTGGCGGGCCGCCCCGATCCTGCTGGGCGCGGCGGCCGGGATCCTGCCGTGGTTCTTCGGTGGCGACCGGGTGGTGTTCTACTTCTACGCGCTGCCGTCACAGCCGTTCCTGGTGCTGGCGGTGGTTTTCGTGCTCGGGGCGGTGATGTTCCCCGGCCGGAACGGTTCGCAGACCATTCTGGGCTTCGACCGGCGGGCGGTCGGGGCGGTGCTGGCCGGTGGCTACGTGATCCTGGTCGCGCTGGTGTTCGGATACTTCTATCCGATCTACACCGGGCAGGTCATACCGTACGACGCCTGGCAGGCCCGGATGTGGCTGAGCACCTGGGTTTGACCGCCGAGCCGGCTTGACGACGCCGGCTCCGGCAGGCATGGTGGGACGGGTACGGCCGTCTACGCGCGCGTGCGCCGGAGAGGAGATCCTGCCGTACTGGACGCCTGTCGCACCACCACCGCGTCCCCAACTCCCGTTGCCTGAGCCGACCAGCCCCCGGCTGGCGTAGCCGTGCGCCGGAACGGGTACGGACCGCGGGAGGGCGTCCTGTCCCGACTGTCACCGCACCAAAGGAGTTTTTTCGCATGCTTACCGTGACCGACAACGCCGTGGCGGCGATCCGTTCGCTCACCGCACAGCCGGAGGTGCCGGACGGCGCCGGCCTGCGGATCGCCACCGACCAGTCGGCCGGCGCGCTGCAGCTGACTGTGGCACCTGAGCCGCACGAGGGGGACCGGGTCGTCGACAGCGCCGGTGCCCGGCTGTTCCTGGACACCGATGCCGCGCTGCTGCTGGACGACAAGGCACTGGACGCGACCGTGGACGACGAGGGGTCGGTGCAGTTCGCCCTCGCTGAGCAGTCGTAGCCACGGCTAACCGTCGACCGCGCGGCGGATCCGGTCAGCCAGGGTGCGCAGGTGGTCGACCAGCTCCGGCGGCTCGTCCACCCGGAACTCGAACCCGAGCAGACCGATGTGGACGGCCAGCCCGTCGAGGTCGTTGGCGCCTACGAACAGCCGGCAGGTGTCCGGACCGGCCACCTGGACCGCCCCGACCGTGGGCGGGATGCGCTCCACGACGGCCTGCGCCGGGGCGCGCACGGTGACCGTCGCGCGGTACCGGTAGACCGCGGTGGAGACCGCGTACGAGGTGTACGCGGCGAGGTCGCTCGCGGGTGGCTCGCGCGGGGTGAACCGTGGTCCGGTGGGGGTGCGCGGCGTCAGCCGGTCGACCCGGAAGGTCCGCCAGTCTGCCCGGTCGGTGTCCCAGGCCACCAGATACCACCGCCGGCCGGTGTGCACCAGCCGGTGCGGCTCGACCGACCGGACCGTGTCGGTCCCGTCGTGGTCCCGGTAGTCGAACCGGAGCCGGTGCTGGTCCCGGCAGGCGGCCGCGATCAGCGTCAGCGCCGCCGGGTCCACGGTGGGCCCGCCGGCCGCCATCGGCACCAGCACCGACTGCAGCGCGGTGACCCGGTGCCGCAGCCGGGACGGCAGCACCTGCTCCAGCTTGGCCAGCGCCCGCACCGAGGTCTCCGCCATCCCGGCCACCGTGCCACCGGCCGCGGTGCGCAGCCCGACCACCACCGCCACCGCTTCGTCGTCGTCCAGCAGCAGCGGCGGCAGCGCGGCGCCGGCGCCGAGCCGATAACCGCCGGCGGTGCCGGTGCTGGCGTGGATCGGGTAGCCGAGCCGGCGCAGCTTGGCGACGTCCCGGCGGACCGTCCGCACGTCCACCTCGAGCCGGCCGGCCAGGTCCGCCCCGGACCAGTCCCGCCGGCTCTGCAGCAGCGACAGCAGCCGGAGCAGCCGCGCCGAGGTCTGGATCACCGGTCCAGTGTGCCAGGCGCAGCGGACTGGTCCTGTCCGCAACCGTGGGTAGCATCGCGCGCATGATCCTCGACCGGCGTACGCTCAACCGCGCCCTGCTGGAGCGCCAGCTGCTGCTGCAGCGGCGGCCGGTGCCGGTGCTGGACGCGGTCGCCCACCTGGTCGGGCTGCAGGCACAGGCACCGACCCCGCCGTACTTCGGGCTCTGGAGCCGGCTGGCCGGGTTCGACCCGGCCGAGCTTGGCCGGCTGCTGGTAGACCGGCGGGTGGTCCGCGCCCCGCTGATGCGCGCGACCATCCACCTGGTCGCGGCCGGCGACTGCCGGCCGCTGCGCCGGCTGCTTCAGCCGATCTTCGACCGGGCGCTGGTCAGCAACCCCGACCGGTCGCCGGCGCTGGCCGGGATCGACCAGCCGAGGCTCGCGGCTGCTACCGGGGACCTGCTAGCCGAGCAGCCGCGCACCAGCAAAGCGCTCGGTGCGCAGCTAGCGCAGCGCTGGCCGGACCGGGACCCGGCGGCGCTCGCCCACGGTGCCCAGCAGCTGGTGGCGCTGGTGCAGGTGCCGCCGCGGGGGGTGTGGGGCGCCGCCGGCCAGCCCACCTGGACCACCGTCGACTCCTGGCTGGAGACGCCACCGCAGCCGGCCCCAGCGCTGGCGGCCGAGGAGCTGGTGCGGCGCTACCTGGCGGCGTTCGGTCCGGCAGCGGTCGCCGACGCCCAGCACTGGTCCGGACTGACCGGGCTTGGCGAGGTGGTCGAGCGGATGGACCTGCGCAGCTACCAGGACGAGCCGGGCCGGGTGCTGTTCGACCTGCCGGAGGCCACCCTGCCCGACCCGGACACGCCGGCGCCGGTCCGGTTCGTGGCCCCGTTCGACAACCTGGTGATCGGGCACGCCGACCGGACCCGGGTGATCACCGACAACCACCGGCGCCGGGTGTTCACGACCAACGGGATCGTGAAGGGCACGGTGCTGGTGGACGGCTTCGTGGCCGGGTGCTGGCGGCTGGACCAGCGCCGGTCCGAGGCCACACTGACGGTCGAGCCGTTCGTCCCGCTGTCCCCGGTCGACCGGGCGGCGGTGGAGTCGGAGGGCGCCGGGCTGCTCGGCTTCGCGGCGCCGCCCGGGGCGGCCCACCAGCTCCGGTTCACCGCCTGAAATCGGATCGACCGGACCGGCGGGCGTCCTGCGCTCACTGGTCGAGCAGAGATCGGCGGGCGTCCGGTCAGGACCGGACCAGGTGCACGTTGAAGATGGTGGTCCCGAGCGCGCCCATCATCGACAGCCACAGCGGCAGGTACATCTCCATCCCGCGGGCGGCCTGGATGCCGCCCAGGTCCAGGATGTCGCCGGCCGGCCAGCCGAGCTCGCCGAGCAGCCCGACCACCACCTGTTTGGCGGCCGGCTCGTCGCCGGCCATGAACAGCGTGTGCGGGCCGGGCAGCAGCTCCGGACGGACCATCACGTCGGCGGTGACCGTGTTGAGCGCCTTCACCACGCGTACCGCCGGGTAGGCGCGCTGGATCTGCTCCGCCAGGCTGTCGTCGTTCGTCACCGCCAGCGGCCCGCGACCGCTGCCGCGGGTGAAGTCCAGCGGGTTGGCCACGTCCACCAGCACCTTGCCGGCCAGGCTGTCCGACCCAGCCACCGCGAGCGCGGCCAGCGAGGCTGTTCCGGCGGTAGCGTTGACGACCACCTCGCCGTGGCTGGCGGCGTCCCGGAACGCGCCGGCCCGGCCGGCCGGGTGTTCGGCCGCCCAACCGGCCGCCCGCGGGCTGTCCGGGTCCCGCGCCCCCACCACGACGTCGTGGCCCAGCTCCACCAGCCGGCTCGCGATCGTCCGCCCCACTCTTCCGCTGCCCAGCATCCCAATCTTCATGGGCACCATTGTTGCTGTCCGAAGGTGCTAGTCAGATCCGACCGGCAGGGGCGTACCGTTTCGCGTCCCCCGCGCGATTACATAACGGCTACCCCCTACCGAGGAGATCATGATGCGCCTCCCGAGCCGACGGACCTTACTCATCCCGTCCGCCGTGACGGCGCTGGCACTGCTGTTACCCGGCAACGCCAGCGCCTCCCAGAACACCGACGCGCCGCCGGAGAGCGCGGCCGCCAGCGACTACGCGATCGTGCTGCTGCGGGACCCGCCAGCGGCCAGCTACCGGGGCACGATCCCAGGCCTGCAGCGCACCGCACCGGAGCGGGGCCTGCTGGACCGCACCAGCCCGGCGTACCGGGCCTATCTGAGGCATCTCGCCAACGCGCAGGACAAGGTCCGGGGATACCTGCGGCAGCGTGCGCCGCAGGTCGAGGTGACCCGTGCCTACCAGGACATCTTGAACGGGGTCGCGGTCAAGCTGAACGGCGCCGACCCGGCCCGCCTGGCCAACGCCCCGGGGGTACGCGCGGTGGCGCCCTCGGCGCTGTACCGCCCGGCCATGAACCGCTCGGTCGACCTGATCCGCGCCGCTGAGGTCTGGGGCCAGCTCGGTGGCGGCCCGGAGGCCGGGGAGGGCGTCCGGGTGGCGGTCATCGACTCCGGCATCGACGTGTCGAGCCCATTCTTCGACGACACCGGCCTGCCGGCCCAGCCGCAGCAGGACGAGTGTGACGACCAGGACGCCGACCCGACCACCCCGGACACCAACAACAAGGTCGTGGTGTGTAAGGTGTTCGTCTCCGGGGACGCCGCCGGCCCCGGCCCGGAGCTGGTCATCGACCACGGCAGCCACGTGGCCGGCACGATCGGCGGCCGGTTCGGCACCAGCGGCACGGTCGCCGGCACGGACGTGACCCTGACCGACCTGTCCGGCGTCGCGCCCGGAGCCACGCTCGGCAACTACAACGTGTTCCCGGGCATCGGCGCCGGGTTCGTCGCGTTCGGTGGCTCGGCGTTCAGCCACGACATCGCCGCCGCCCTGGAGGAGGCGGTGGCCGACGGGATGCAGGTGGCGAACCTGAGCCTGGGCGGCGCCGTCCAGGGCCCGCACGATGCGCTGGCCGAGGCCTCCAACGCCGCGGTCGACGCCGGGATGGCGGTCGTGATCGCCGCCGGCAACTCCGGCCCGGGCGACGCCACGGTCGAGTCCCCCGGCTCGGCGGACCGGGTGATCACCGCCGGGGCCAGCACCAACCCGCACTTCATCGGCGTGCCGGTGGCGGTGGCCGGCAGCGACTCGATCGGCGGGGCGGTCGGCGACTTCGACCCGTTCTCGACCCCGGTCACCGCGGACTACACGGTGACCGAGCCGGCGAACGGCTGCACCCCGATCAGCACCGACCTGACCGGGCAGATCGCCCTGATCGACCGCGGAGTGTGCGCGTTCACGGTCAAGATCCGGAACGCTGAGGCGGCCGGCGCAGCCGGGGTGATCGTGGCGAACAGCGTCGCCGGTGACCCGACCGCGATGGCCCACGACGGGACCGCGCTGCCGGGGATCCCGGCGGTGATGGTCGGCCTCGCCGAGGGCACCGCGATGAAGCCAAGCGGGACGGTCACAGTGGACGGCACCGACGCCGCCGAGTTCGTCTCAGAGAACGCGGACATCATCGCTGGCTTCTCCAGCCGCGGGCCGACCCCGTTCACCACCCAGATCAAGCCCGACCTCACCGGTCCGGGCGTGAACGTCGCCTCCAGCGTGTTCGGCGGCGAGTTCGCGTTCTTCCAGGGCACTTCGATGGCGACTCCGCACCTGTCCGGTGTGGCGGCGCTGCTGCTCGACCGGTTCCCGGGCGCCACGCCGGCCGAGCTGAAGTCCCGGATGGCGAACAACGCCGCCCGGGTGGTCACCGACGATCTGACCGGCACCACCGACCCGGGGGTGCTGACCCGCGGCGGCGGCCGGGTGGACGTGGTGGCGGCCTTCGACGCCACATCATGGTTCGACCCGGTCAGCGTCAGCCTCGGCGAGGTCCGCGCGAGCCGTCCGTTCTCGCAGACCCACACGATCGCGGTCAACGGCACCCCGGCGGCCTCTGCCGAGGTGATGTTCAGCGAGCCGGCACCGGCCGGGTTCTCGCTGACCGCCACTGTGGACGGTGAATTGGTCACGCTCGACGCAGCGATCGACCGCACCGTCGGCAACGGTGACTACGAAGGTGACGTGCAGATCACCGGCACGGACGGGCAGACGTACCTCGTCCCGTTCTTCGTGCGGGTGACCGGCCGCCGCTGACCCCTACCATTGGCCGAGGGCCCGGTGAGCTGCGCTCACCGGGCCCTCGCCGTAGGGCTCAGGCGGCAGCTCGCGAGCCGGGCCCGCCGCCGGGTGCAGGCGCCGGCGGCGACTCCCGACGCCGACCTGGCCCGGCAGCGAGAGGTTGTCGACGCCTTCCTCGCCGCCTCCCGCAAGGGTGACTTCGACGCGCTGCTCGCCGTGCTCGATCCGGAAGTGGTGCTCCGCGCCGACCAGGTCGCTGTGGAGGTGGCCGCCGCGAACGCACCCCGCGGTGCCCCGCCGCTGTCGAGCCAGGTGCGCGGTGCGCCGTCGGTGGCCGACACTTTCCTGGGGCGGGCCCGGTCCGCGCAGCCGGCGTTGCTGGACGGCCTTCCGGGAGCCGTGTGGGCTCCGGGCGGGCGGCCGCACGCGGCGTTCAGCTTCACGGTCGTGGACGGGAAGATCGTCGAGATCGAGATTCTCGCCGACCCGGAGCGCCTCGACCAGCTCCACCTGGCGATCCTCGACAGCTGACTCCGCCGGTTGATCCTGGCGGCACGGGCAGCGTCGACCGCGACCGGCGCGCGAGCGGAGAAACCGATCGCCGGCTGCGCCGGAACCTCCCACAGTCTCAGCTATGACTACTACGTACGCATGGCGCGCCGCGTTCGGCAACGGCGAGGTGAACGCGCTGCACGCCGGTGGGTTCAACCATCCGGCATCGGACGACGACCGGTGGACTCAGGTCAACAAACACAGCTTGGGGTGGGTCTGCGCACGCCGGGCCGGGCGGCTCGTCGGGTTCGTCAACGTGGCCTGGGACGGCGGCATCCACGCCTTCCTGCTCGACACGCTCGTCACCACCGAGCTCCAGCGTCAGGGTGTGGGCACCCGGCTGGTCGCAGTCGCGGAGAGCCGGGCCCGCGCCGGCTGCCGGTGGCTGCACGTCGACTTCACGGAGCAGCTCCGAACCTTCTACGTCGATGCGTGCGGCTTCCGGCCGACGAACGCCGGTCTCATCGCGTTGTAGCGGGTGCGTGCCAGTCGCCGGGGACCAGTGTTCCTACCGAATGTTCGCCGGACCATCCCGGTGGGTGGGACGGCCCGGGTGACAGCAGTGCTGCTGCTGCCAGCCGACCTGAGCTCCCGTGCTTGGTCAGCCCTCCGACCCGGACTCGGACCCACGTTGCTCGTCCTCCGGTCGCGTGACATCTTCATCCGGCTGGGGCTGCGGGTCCGCGTGGCCGCCGGCGGACGGCGGGTCGATCGACCGCAGGAAGTCGGGGTCGTCCTCGGGGGCACGCGGCCGCGGCGGCTCGGGGACCCCCAGGGCGACCCGCCAGGCGCTCCGGCGTACGCCGGTGGTGTGCGGACGACCAGCCAGAAACCAGGCAATCGGACCGGCGAGCGGCACCAGCAGGATCACGGTCACCCAGGCGGGGCGGGGCATCCGCCGGATCACCCGCCGGTCCGCCACCGACAGGCAGCTGATCAACGCAACCGCGGCAAACAGCACGCCCGCCACCGCCAACTCGTCGACCACAGCACGAACCTACCCCGAAGCCGCGCCGAGCCCGGCCGAAGGCGCTCCAGGTGGGAGCGACCGTGGAACGGGACTGGTACACGGTCCCGCCCGTCGACGCCTCGTACGACGACATCCTCGCGGCCCGCCGGGACGTGGGCCGGTAGCCCAAGCCGGCGACGTACGTGCTGGAGCACTTGACGTTCCACCAACCCGACGGCCGGGCGGTGACCAGGAGGGTAGGTGACGTCACACCCGCAACGACGGTGAGGTGTATATGCTGCCGGCGCGGCCTCGGGGAGCCGCGACCGGCACTGTCCCGCGGTCAGCGCCTCGGCAGCGGGATCGCGGGGCACTCGAACTGCTTGACCACCCCGACATCGACGGCGCTGCCGGTGGCCAGAGCGGCATGGACCTCATCGGTCGAATCGAGCACACTGTCACCGTCGAGGTCGCCGTCGGCCAGCACGGTCGGATAGCCGGCGGGAAAGTCGAGGCCGTGCACCTGCCAACGGCCACCGTTGTAGTCGGTATCTCCGGGTGCGGCGTCCGCGACGTTTGGCCAGCCGACGACGGATCCAGTTCGGGTCTCGGCCCAGCGTTCGCGCGCGTTCGAGCAGCCGGTCGTCGAGAGCGGCGCGCAGCGCCGACGCGCTCGAGTATCGTCTGCTCATCGGCCCACAACCTCCAGCGCCCGCTGGACACCCAGCTCCGCTGCCGGACCCAGCTCCGCGGCGGCGTCACGCAGCCGGCGCCGGGTGGTCAGGCCGCGGCCGAGCGCCTCTGCCACCGCGCTATCCAGCCATTGCTGCTCCATCCTCTCCTCGGCGCACTCCGCCAGCGCCCGCGCCGGCGTCGTGACGTAGTATCCGTCTCGCTCCTCCACATGCTGCTCCGGCGGAAGTTGCCGGTGCAGCACGAGCCCCGACGCGGACCGCCGGAAGCTCGCGGGCACCGACAGGTGAACCCTCGGCGGATCCACGTCACCAAGATCATGCAAAGAGAGCGCGGTGGCGTGGCTCACCACCGCCACCCCACCGCTCCACAGTGTCCAGCGCACGAGGTGATCGTGCTCGTCCGCAGGCCACTCGGGGATGCGGAACATTCCCCGTTCGACCCGCAGCCAGTTCCCGTAGTCGACATGATGCTTCTGCGCCTGATGAGAGTATCCGATCTTGACGGCTTGGGCGGCAGTGAAGAGCCCATGCTGGCGGGCGGCGAGGCGACGTAGCCTTCGCCGCAGCGCCTGCCGCTCTGTGAGCACAGGACATGCTAGCAAACTCAAGGAAATCTTTAGTTCTAGGCGAACCTTGGCACCAACCTACAGAACTATGCAACTACGGCGGACAGTCGCCGGCCAAGATTGTCCATAGCTGCCTGCATCTGCTCTGCATCTGGCGAACCTGGCAGCAATCTCCGCCGGCGAGCCTATGTCCCGGAACGGCGGTAGCTGGAGCACCTTCGTGTCAAGCTGATCCACCCGTCCGCCGAGTCCTTGTCGACCAGCGCGGCGAGCGGCCCGCAGGCGAGGAAACGTGCTCGTGGACCGTACCGAAGGTGGCTCGGACGCGCGGCGCGACGGCATGCCACTTGAGATCCGCGTCCGCATAGAGCACGTCTCGGGCACTCATGGCCGCGCCGCCGCAGCCGCCCAAGGCGCTGCGCTACGTGACCTACTCTCCGCGCCACGCCGGGTAGCTCGTTGCGGCCGTCGCCCAACCGTCAGTCGCCGAGGGCGGCAGCGACCCGGCGGTGTGCCGCCCAGATCTCCTCGGGCAGGCCCTCAAACTGGTTCAGGTGCGCTTCCCGGAATCGCATCTCCTGCCGCCAGCGGGCGATGTCGATCGTGAGCAGCGTATCCAGGTCGCCGTCGTCGGCTTGCAGGCCGTCCAGAATGAACTCGTCCCGGGCCGGCAGGATGCCGACCGGGGTCGCCACGCCGGTGACCTCACCGTTCTTGAGCTGCATCAGCCACAGCAACGCGCGCAGGTTGTCCCGGTAGCCCGGCCACCGGAAGTGGCCATCTGCGGGCGAACGCTGGAACCAGTTGACGTGCGCAAAGATCGGCTGTTCAGTGGCCTGGCCGATTATCTTCAGCCAGTGAGCGGCGTAGGCGCCCTCCGGGTACGACATGAACGGGCGCATCGACATCGGGTCGTAGCGGAGCTGCCCGTCCACACCCTCGGCGGCGAACGTGGCCTCGGCGCCCAGCGTGAGGCCATCGTAGACACCCTCGGCCAGGTCGGTGATCGCGCGGATGAGTGGCTCGCGGTCGCGGGTACGGCCACCGAAGATGATGGCGTCGATCGGCACCCCGGCAGGGTCGGCGTAGTCGCCGGCGACGTTCGGCACGTTGGCCAGCGTGGTGGTGAACCGGCTGTTCGGGTGGGCCCAGGGATCGCCGGCCTGCTCCGGTGCCCGGTCGGCGACGGGGCTGCCCTTCCAGTCCCGCCAGCCGCCGAGGTCGGCCGGCGGGTTCTTGGTGCGCCCCTCCCACCAGACCTCGTGCGTCTCGGTGTTGTAGGCGACGTTCGTGAAGATCGCGTGTGTCCCCGGGCCGACCGCGTCGAGCGCGGTCGGGTTCGTGGCCTCGTTGGTGTCCTTGGCCACGCCGAACACGCCGAACTCCGGGTTCATCCCGCGCACCCGCCCGTCGTCTCCGACCCACAGCCAGGTGATGTCGTCGCCGTAGAACTCCACGTGGTAGCGCTCCCCCAGGGCGTCCGGGGCCAGCGTCATCGCCAGGTTCGTCTTGCCCGACGCGCTCGGGAAGCCGCCGGCGATGTGGTACCGCTTGCCGGTCTGCCGGTCGGTGATACCCAGCAGCATGAACTGCTCACCCAGGAACGTGCCGGAGGCCCAGCCGTCGTAGGCGGCCTGGCGCAGGCCATGCGCGATCTTGCCCAGCAGCGCGTTGCCGCCGTAGGAGGAGCCGAAGTGCAGGATCGTCCGCTCGTCGGCGACGGTGACGAAGTACCGCTTGTCCTCCGGCGTGCCCTGGCCGAGGTTCTCCAGGTCGCCGGTGACGTGCACGGCGCGGACGAAGCTGCCGGGATCCTGGAGATTGTTGATGTGCGCGACGTCCACCCGGGCCATGCGGTTCATGTGCAGGACCACGCCGCGGTTGTCGGTCAGCTGCACGCCGGCGGCGTACCGCTCCAGCGGAGAGCCGGGGGGTGCCATCAGGTACGGGATCACGTACATGGTCTTGCCGCTGGAGGCCCCGCGCATGAGCCCGATGAGCTTCGCCTTCATCTCCGCGGCGGGCCGCCAGTTGTTGTACACGCCCTTGTCCGACGGGTTGTTGGTGGCGACGATCGTGCGCTCCTCCGAGCGCGCGATGTCCTTGTGGTAGCTGCGCGAGTAGTACCGCCCCTCGCCGGCTGGCATGATCTCGCCAGCGTCCAGGGCCTCGGCGATCAGGCGCGCGTCGGAGGCGGCGCTAACCACCTCGATGCGGTCCGGTCCGGTCACCCCGGCCCAGTAGCGCACATACTCGCGTGCCTCGTCGTTCGTCAGCCCGGCGCGTTCCAGCTCGGCGTCGACATCGACCACGGACCCTGTCCTCTCATCCACTCAGGACGCCCTGCTTGAGATTGTCGCTGCTATTCATACCGGTGGCGAGCCGAACCGGTCCAGGACCCAGGCGAGCACGAACGCCGGCTCGGGAACCGAGTGCCCCCGACAGGAATCGAACCTGCGACACGCGGTTTAGGAAACCGCTGCTCTATCCCCTGAGCTACGGGGGCCAGGCACCAACGGTACCCGCCGACCCAGGAACCGGGCGGGCGCCCTGCGGTAACGTATCGCCGCGATGAAGCACCTCGAACCCGGCTCGCCCCGCGCCTTCTCGTTCGGCCCGGCCGCCGAGCGGTACGACCAGCTGCGCCCCAGCTATCCGGAGGCCGCCCTGCGCTGGGCAGTCGGCGACCGGCCCGGGCTCCGGGTGGTCGACCTGGGTGCCGGCACCGGCATCGTCACCCGGTCCCTGCTCGGGCTCGGCCACGAGGTCGTCCCGGTCGAGCCGGACCCGGCGATGCGCGAGCGGCTGGCGGCCACCGCACCGGAGGTGTACCCGCTGGCCGGGTTCGCGGAGCAGATCCCGCTGCCAGACACCAGCGTCGACGCCGTGGTCGCCGGCCAGGCGTACCACTGGTTCGACCGCGACCCGGCGCACGCGGAAGTGGCTCGGGTGCTTCGCCCGGGCGGGACGTTCGCGGCGATCTGGAACATCCGGGACGAGTCGGTGTCGTGGGTGGCCGAGCTGTCGACGATCACCGACGACGACACCGCCGGCCGGGGGCTCCGCGAGCCCACCCCCGCGGTGGAGTCGTTCGGACCGGCGTTCGGCCCGGTCGCGCGGGCCACCTTCGGCCACACCACTGAGCACACCCCGGACACGCTGGTCGGGCTGATCGCCACCCGCTCGTACTACCTGACCGCCACCCCGGCCCGCCAGCGCGAGCTGGAGCGGCGGGTGCGGGAGCTGTGCGCCCGCCATCCGGACCTGGCCGGCCGAGACCGCTTCCCGCTCCCCTACCGGACCGAGGTCTACCGGGCGGAGGCGGTGCGCGGGGCGGGCTGAGCCGGAGCGGCCGCCGGCACCAGCACGGACGCCGGCACCGACGCCGGCAGGGGCGTCGGCGAGCCGGCCGGCAGCCGTCGGCGCCGGGCGCCGGCCACCCGCCAGGCCAGCCGCAGCCCGGCGTACGCCGGATAGGCGTTTCGGCGGACCAGCCGGTGCCGGAGCCCGGACGGCCCGCCCGGCAACCGGTATCCACCGGTCGGCAGGCGCCGCCGGTACTGCCCGACCACCCGGCCGAAGAACTCCCGCCGGCGGCCCGGCGGCAGCCGGTACGGGTTGCCGGCGATCACCAGCAGATGGTCGATCATGAGCCGGAACAGCTCCCCCCGCACCGGGGCCGGCACCGCCGCCACCCGCGACCACATCCGGTCGTACTGCTCGAACACGTCGAAGTGCCGGTCACTGACCGATGCGGTGATCGCGCCGGCCCGCCGCCGGTAGTGGTAGCAGACCCGGTCCAGCGCGTCCACCCGCGCCGCCGCCAGCAGCAGCGGATAGGTGTACGCGCAGTCTTCGTACCACCCGGGTGGGAAGCGCAGACCGGTGCCGGCCAGGAACTCCCGGCGGATCACCTTGGTGCAGGCGGAGGTGGCCAGCGGCAGGCCCAGCAGCTCCGGCCGGCCGGTCACCCGGACCGGGCCGGGCACCGCACGCAGCACCGGCCCCGCGGAGGTGCGGGTCAGCCGGCCGTCCGGGTGCAGCTCTGCGTGGTCGAGCACCAGCACATCCGGGGCGGTCTCGGCCAGCCGGTCCAGCACCGCCGACACCGAACCGGGCGGCAGCGCATCGTCGCCGTCCACGAACCAGACATACTCCCCGCGGGCCCGGTCCAGGCCGGCGTTCCGCGCCCGGCCGAGACCGACATTGGCGGCCAGGTGCAGCACCGTCACCCGCGGGTCCCGACGGGCGTACGTGTCCAGCAGCGCCCCGGACCCGTCCGGCGAGGCGTCGTCGACCGCCACCAGCTCCAGTTCGCTGCCGGCGGAGGCCAGGATCGAGTCCAGGCACTCCGGCAGGTAGGGCTCAACTTGGTGGACCGGGACCACCACGGTCAGCCGCGGTACGCGAGAACGGGGCACCCGATCAGGGTCGGCGGCCAAGGTTACCGGCCGGCGAACTCCCGCCAAGCCGCGCGTGACAGCTGGCGCATACCTTGTGGACGCCACGGTTACCAGCGGCGACGCGGCCCAGGGTGGGCCCCGGACCGGCGGCGGGATGGGTCATACTCACGGGGTCCGACCGCCCCGACCGCAACCCACCCATTCTCCCGGGAGCTCGATCCTCATGATCACCGTCGCCACGCTCGGTGCGGCGTACTCGGCCAACAAGGGGGCCGCGTCGATGGTGCAGGCGCTGCTGGACAACCTGCCGGACCGGCTCGGCGGTCCGGTCCGGGTGATCGCGGTCTCCACCCACCCGGACGGTGACCGGCGCAGCTACGCCTGGGCCGGCCTGGACGTCCCGGTCGCGTCCCAGCGGCCGGTGGCGATGGCCACCGTGCACGTACCGCTCGCCCTGCTGGCCGGCGGGCTGCGGGTGGCGCGGCTGCCGTGGCGGTGGGTCTGCCGGCCGGCGGCGCTGCGGGCTCTGGCCCGCGCCGATGTGGTGGCCGACCTGTCCGGGATCAGCTTCGTGGACGGGCGCCGGTTCGTGGTGCTGGTCTACAACGCGCTGGTGGTGACGATCCCGCTGCTGCTGGGCCGGCCAGTGGTGAAGTGCTCGCAGGCGATGGGACCGTTCCGGTCGGCGGCCAACCGCCGGCTGGCCCGGCTGGTGCTCCCCCGGCTGGCGGCGGTCTGCCCGCGCGGCGCCGCCAGCGAGCGGCACCTTCGCGAGCTGGGGCTGGCCGCCAACCTGGTCCCGGCCACCGACCTGGCGTTCACGATGCGGGTCCCCGATCCGGTCCGGGAGCGGATCCGGGCCCGGCTGGCCGCCACCGCCCCGGGGCCGTACCTGGTCATCGCCCCCAGCCAGGTGGTGGACACGGCATGCCGGCGGCAGGGCATCGACTACCCGGCGATGATGGCGGAGCTGGTGGACGCCGCCGCCGCGCAGACCGGTCACCCGGTGGTGATGATCGCCCACTCTGCGCAGCCGGACGCCGGCGCCAACCACCTGAACGACCTGCCGCTGTGCCGGGAGATCTACCGGCGGCTGGCCGCCCCGGACCGGGTGGTGTTCTTCGACGAGGACCTGCTGCCGACCGAGCTGCGGGCGGTGATCGCCGAGGGGGCGCTGTTGGTGACCTCCCGGTTCCACGCGATGATCTCCGCGCTGACCGAGCGCACCCCGCTGCTGGTGATCGGCTGGAGCCACAAGTACGCGGAGGTGCTCGACCCGTTCGGGCTGGCCGAGCTGGCGATCGGCTACGACGATCTGACCGGCGCCGCGGCGGTCCTGGACCGGGTTCAGGAACTGCTGAAACGGGGCGACGAGCTGGCCGGCACGATCGATCGCGAGCTGCCGGCTGCGGTCGTCGCGGCCGGGGCCAATTTCCACGCGCTCGCCGCGGCGCTGCCGGCCGGGGCGGGGGCCTCCCGATGACCGCCGACCAGCCCCACGCCGCCACCCGCACCCAGGACCTGCAGGGCGTCATCGACGCCAGCATGTGCATCGGCTGCGGGGCCTGTGTCTTCGCCGACCCGACCCTGAAGCTGGAGCTGGACCCGGAGAAGCTGATCTACCAACCGTCGCACGCGTCGAACGCGGCCGCCGCGTCCGTCTGCCCGGCGGTGCGGGTCGACTTCCCCGGCCTGCAGGACCGGATCTTCCCGGGCGCCGAGCAGACCGAGTACGGGGTGGTGCACTCAGTCTTGCTGGCCCAGAGCACCGACCACGACCGGAACCTGGCCGCCAGCTCCGGCGGGCTGGTCAAGGAGCTGCTGCTGCACTACCTTTCGCGCGACGATGTGGACGGTGCGCTCGCGCTCGGGCACGTCGGCGGGATCGACTTCCAGACCAGACTTGTCCGCTCATCGGACGAAGTGGACCAGCTGCCTGGCTCGATCTACCACAACCTGGAGCAGTCCCGGGCGCTGCAGCTGCTGCACGAAGTGGAGGGTCGCTACATCCTGGTAGCGATCCCGTGCCAGCTGGAGGGGATC
Source organism: Micromonosporaceae bacterium (assembly GCA_009377645.1). Lineage (GTDB taxonomy): Bacteria > Actinomycetota > Actinomycetes > Mycobacteriales > Micromonosporaceae > Natronosporangium. The sequence goes on from WHTQ01000073.1 coordinate 16,299, forward strand.
TACAATTACATCCACCAGCGGGCACCGGAGCTGGCCGCCAAGATCCACACGACGATCGGGCTGTTGTGCGGCTGGCAGTACAGCCATCACGCGCTGCGCGCGATCGCCGAGTTCAAAGGGGTCGACTACGAGCAGATCACCGACCTGTCGTTCCGCGGGGACGGGCCGGTCGGCCGGCTGCGGATGTGGACCGGCGAGACCCTGCACCAGATCGGGCGGCGGGTCGACTTCGACTACCAGGTGGCCTTCGACCGCTCCTTCAACACCCCGCGCTGCCACACCTGCATCAACCACTCCAACTTCCTGGCCGACATCGTGGTCGGGGACGCCTGGCTGCCCAGCACCGTGGCCACCAAGACCGGCGTCAGCCTGCTGGTCTGCCGCAAGCCCGAGACCGACCAGGCGGTACGCGAGATGGCGCAGGCCGGGGCGGTGAAGCTGACCGACGTCGGCACCGCCGAGATCATGGAGAGCCAGAAGCGGCGGGTGGTGTTCGGGGACTTCGCGTACGCGTACTCCGCCTATCTGGACGAGATCGGGGTGCACCACCCGGACATGGTCGGGCCGAACCGGCCGGCCGCCCGACTGGCCCCGCGCAAGGACGTGGCGAGGTTCCACCAGGAGCTCACCCGCAAGCTGGCGCTGCAGTGGGCGCGGCGCTACCGTTACCTGCGGCTGCGGAAGGCCACTGTGGAGCTTCCCAAGCACGTCAAGAAGTATCTGGACTGGTTCTTCGTGCGGATCCTGCGGGTCAAGAGCCTCACCGGGCAGCGCAAGGAGGTCTCCCGTGGCCAGGTCCGCGACTTCCGCTGACCCGGCCACAGGGCCCGCTCGCGGGCGCGCCGCCCTACGGATCTCCACTGTGGTCGGAGTCGGCCTGGCGCTAGCCGGGGCCGGGTTCGTGGCGCAACGGATCGCGTCCGGCTGGTCCGAGTCCGGCGAGGTGATCGCGGACGCCCGGTGGGGCTGGCTGCTGGCCGGGCTGCCGACGGCGGTGCTCGGGATGAGCGCGCTCGGCCTGGTCTGGCGGCGGATCATCACCGCGCTGGGCGGGCAGGCCAGCCGGCGGGAGGTGTTCGTCTGGTATCAGCTCGGCAACCTCGGCAAGTATCTGCCGGGTGGGGTGTGGCCGCTGGTCGGCCGGTCCGAGCTGGCGGTCCGGGGCGGGCTGGACCGGGCCACCGCGTACCGCAGCGTGGCCCTGTCGATGGGCGCCACCTACCTGTGCGCCACCGTGGTGTGCGCGGTCCTGCTTCCGTTCGTGCTGGTCAGCCGGGCCGACCTGGGCGGGCAGGTGTGGGTGTTCGGGCTGATCCCGGTCGGGTTGGCGGCCCTGCACCCGGCGGTGCTCGGCCGGGTGTTCCGGCTGTCCGAGAAGCTGTTCGGCAAGGGCGCCCCGATCCTGGTGCCGCGGTGGCGGACCTCGGTCGGGCTGGTGGCCCGGCACGCCCCGCCGTGGCTGGCCAACGGCCTCGCCACATATCTGGTGGCGCTGACGTTCGCACCGGACGCCCCGGTGCTGGTGATCGTGTTCGCCGGGATCCTGTCCTGGGTGGTCGGGTTCGTGGTGTTCCTGGTGCCGAGCGGGATCGGGGTCCGGGAGGCGGCGTTCACGGCGGTCGCCGCCGTAGCGATGCCGCCGCACGTCGCCGCCACCGTGGCGGTGGTCTCCCGGCTGGTGTTCGTGGCCGCCGACGCGCTCGGCGCGGCCGCCGCCGTCCCGATCGCCCGCCGCGCCGCGGCCCGGCCTCACGGTCCGAGCGTGTCCAGCAGGTAGTCGACCAGGGCCGGAGTGGCCGCCACCGGAATCGGGTCGCGGAAGGTGTCCCAGCAGGCGGGTCCGCCGCCGGGCGTGGGATCCGGGTTCCCGTACACCCAGTACTCGGCGATGCCGCCGGCGGCGTCCGCGACCAGCAGGACGTCCGGCACCGCCGCCCGCAGCTCCGGGTCCCGGCCACACTCGGACGGCGGCTCCTCCCCGGTCTCGGTCAGCTGGAAGGTGGTGTTGAGGACGTCCCGCAGGTCCGCCAGGTCGCCGCGCTCCGGCCGGGCGACCGCCAGCTCGGCCCGGTCGCCGTCCAGCAGGTAACGGCACCAGGCGGCGGCGACCAGCGGGTACGGCAGCGACGGCTGGCCGGGACGCAGCTGTGTCCAGTGAGGCCACCGGATCGGCCGCTCGATGGTCTCCGGCCCCGGACCGGAGGTTTCCGAGCCGAGGTCGAGCCGGTCCGGGCCGATCGTGGCCGGGCACTCCGGGGTGGCAATGGTGTCCGGGTCGGGGGTGGTGGCCGCGACCTGCTCCTGATAGAGCCGACCGAACTCGGCCAGCACGTTGTCCGACCATACCGGTCCGTCCGGGACGAACGAGATGCCGCACCAACCGTCGATGATCACCGTAGTGGTGCTCCCATCCCGATACTTGAGGAGCAGCAACAGTTGGCTAACGGTGTCGCGCTCGATGCACTGCAGGCTGGCTTCGTCCCAGGTGGGGAGCGCGTTGATCGCAATGGCCAGCTGGTCGGCCCCGGTCCGCAGCACCTGGTGGTCGTGCAGCTCGCCGGTGTCGAACCCGACCACACAGAGCATCGCCTCGACGGCACCGGCAGCCACCGGCTGCCGGGGCGCGCCCGCCGCGGGCACCGGGTAGGTCCGGTCCGGGCAGCTGTCGCCGGTCAGCGGCAGCAACACCGCTGGGGCGACCCGCGCGGTGCCGCCGAGCCCCAGCGATGGTACGGCCAGCGCGGCCACGACCAGCACCGCCACCGCGCCGGTGACGGCGGCGCCGGCGCGCAGCCGGGACCGGCGCACCCGCGCCCGTACCTGCCCGACCCGGTCCGCTGGCTCCGGCAGCGGCGGCACCGCGTCCGCCAGCAGCCGGCCGATCCCGGTGAGCTCCGGTTCGTTCATGATCCGACCTCCTCCGGGTTGGGCAGCCGCAGGTCCGGGTCGGTGCGCAGCGCCCGGATCGCGCGAGACGCCTGCACCTTGACCGCGCCGGTCGAGCAGCCGAGCAGCTGGCGGTACGGCGGCCGGGCGCTCGGCCCGCCACCGGCGCCGCAACCAGGACACGTACGTGGTGAACAGCGCCCGGCGTACGTACGCCTCCGGCGCGCCACCGTCAGCGATGTTCGGCCAGCGGCGCCAGGCCTTGGCCAGCACCGTCTGCAACAGGTCCTCAGCCTTCCCGGCGTCGCCGGTGAGCAGCCAGGCGCTGCGCAGCAGCGCCGCCGACCGGACCGCGACGAACTCCGCGAACCCGTCCGGCGCCCGCTGGCCGTCCACGGTCATGGGCACCTCCTACCTCCTGAGACGCCCTGGCACCGGCCGGCGGTTAACAGCCTCGGGACGGTTCGGGTCGGGGGCGGGTCAGTCGGTGCGGTCGAAGGCGAGCATGCTGGCGGCCAGCACCATGGTGGCGAACCCGACCGCGACCAGGATCTGCAGCCCGACCGGGACGGTCCAGCCGAACCAGGTGATGGTCGGATCCAGGGCCGCCCAGGCGCTGGCCGGGATGTCCATGTGCTGGAAGATCGCGTACCGCATCGGCTGAACCACGTAGGTCAGCGGGTTGAGCCGGGTCAGCACCGCCAGCCACTCCGGCAGGTTCGCCATCGGGAACAGCGCCCCGGACAGGAACATCATCGGCATGATGATCAGCTGGCTGGTCGGCATCGCGGCCTGGATCTGCTTGATCCGGGCCGACAGCAGCACCCCCATCGCGGTCAGCATGAAGGCGCCGATGAACAGCAGCCCGAGCAGCTCCAGCAGCAGCACCGGATGGTAGGGGACCCCGACCAGGCCGGCCAGCGCGAACAGCACCAGGCTCTGCGCCGTCGCCGCGGTGGCCCCGCCCAGGCACTTGCCGGCGATGATCGCGAACTTGCCGACCGGCGCCACCAGCATCTCCCGCAGGAACCCGAACTCCCGGTCCCAGACCAGCGAGACCCCCGCGAACGCGGCGCTGAACAGAACCGACATCGCCAGCACCCCCGGGAACAGGAAGGTGGTGAAGTCCACGTCGCTGCCGGTGTCGATGATGCTGGCGAGCCCGGTGCCGAGCACGAACAGGAACAGCAGCGGCTGCAGCAGCATCGCGAACATCCGGGCCCGGTCCCGCCCGAACCGGATCATCTCCCGGCGCCAGACCATCGCCGCCGCCCGTACCTCATGGGTGAAGCCACCGACCACCGGCGGGCGGGTGAGCGTCCCGGTCGTCGCCGTCGTCACAGTCATCGCCGGCCCCTCGCCATCATCCGCATCGGGTGCATCCCCCCGCCCCGGCCACCGCCACCCGCCTCGGCGTCCCGGATGGTCCGTCCGGTGTAGGCCATGAACACGTCGTCCAGGCTGGGGCGGGTGACGGTCACCGTGCCGATGCCCAGCCCCAGCTCGGCGAACAGCTTCGGCACGAACTCCGCCCCACCCGGGACCGAGAACGTGACCATCCCCTCGTGCATCGCGGCCTGGACCCCGAGCCGCTCCCGCAGCCGGACGATCGCGGTCGGGTCGTCGTCGGTGCGGATCTGCACCCGGTCGGCGCCGATCCGGGCCTTCAGCGCCTCCGGGGTGTCGGTCACCGCGAGCTGGCCGTTGTCGATGATCGCGATCCGGTCACAGTGCTCCGCCTCCTCCATGTAGTGGGTGGTGACGAACACCGTGATGTCCTCGGTGCGGCGCAGCGTGGCGATGTGGTCCCAGATCGCGGCGCGGGTCTGCGGGTCCAGCCCGATCGTCGGCTCGTCCAGGAACAGCACCGCCGGCGCGTGCAGCAGGCCGCGGGCGATCTCCAGCCGGCGCCGCATCCCGCCGGAGTAGGTCGCGACCAGGTCCCGGCGGCGGTCGGCCAGGCCGACCATGGTCAGCACCTCGTCCATCCGTTCCCGCAGCAGGGCGCGCGGCACCCCGTACAGCTCGCCGTGGAAGCGCAGGTTCTGCTCGGCGGTGAGGTACGCGTCCAGGGTGGGCTCCTGGAAGACCAGGCCGATCCGGCCGCGCACCGCCGCCCGTTCGGTGCGCACGTCGTGCCCGGCGACCGTGGCCGTCCCGGCGGTGGCGTCCGCGAGGGTGCAGAGGATCTTGATGGTGGTCGTCTTGCCGGCCCCGTTCGGGCCGAGGAACCCGAACATCTCCCGCTCAGCCACGTCGAGGTCGATCCCGCGGACCGCCTCGATCTCGCCGTAGGTCTTCGTCAGTCCGCGGACCCGGACCGCCGGCTCAGCCATCCGACCGCCTCCCGAGTTGTTGGCCCACTGTTCCGACAGTACGCCACCGCCGGCGGCCGGCCGTCCGGCCGGAGATGTGGCCGGTACACGGCCCTACGCTGAGCGGGACACCGGTCGACCGCGACCGCGGGGGTGTGCTGTGGACGGTGCTGGCGGGGCGGGCGTCGGCCTCCGGTCGCCGCGCTCAGCGCAGGCGGGAGTCGCGGACCTCCGCCCACCGCAGCGAGTCGCGGATCCCCTCGGCGAGATCGCGCTGCGGGCGCCAGCCCAGCACCTGCGGCGCCCGGTCGCTGCGGGTGAACGCGCCCGCCACGTCCCCGGGCCGGGGGCCGGTCTCCCGCCGGGGCACCGGTCGCCCGGTCACCTCCTCGAACGCCTCGATCATCTCGCGGACGGTGGTGCCGGTGCCGGTGCCCAGGTTGAGCACCTGGTAGCCGGGGCCGTCCTTGTCCACGATGTCGTCGAACCGGCGCAGGCTGGCCACGTGCGCCGCGGCCAGGTCCCAGACGTGGATGTAGTCCCGGATCCCGGTGCCGTCACGGGTCGGCCAGTCGGTGCCGGTCACCTGGAACTCGGCACCGGTCTCGGCGGCCTCGATCAGCTTCCCGAGAAGGTGGGTGGGCCGCTTGATCTGCAGACCGGTACGCAGCAGCGGATCGGCCCCGATCGGGTTGAAGTAGCGCAGGGACAGGGCCCGCAGGTCGGTGGCGGCCGCGACATCGGACAGCATCGCCTCCACCGCCGCCTTGGTGCGCGCGTACGGGCTGGACGGCTCGATCGGGGAGCTCTCGTCGACCGCGAACTGCTCGTCCACTCCGTACAGTGCGGCGGTCGAGCTGAACAGCAGCCGGGTCCGGTCGTTTCGCAGCAGGTGTTCCACAAGGGAGACGGTCTTACTCACGTTGGCGTGCCAGTAGCGCAGCGGGTCGGTCACTGACTCGGGCACCACGATCAGCGCGGCACAGTGGACCGTTGCCTCGATCTCGGGGTGCTCGGCGAAGATGCGGTCCAGCAGCCTGCCGTCGGCGATGTCGCCACGGTAGAAGCTGCGGCCCTCGGTGAACTCCTCCCGGCCGGTGACCAGGCTGTCCAGGATCACCGGCTCGAACCCCGCGTCTAGGCAGGCGGAGGCGACCGTACTGCCGATGAACCCGGCTCCGCCGGTGACCAGGACCTTCATGCTTTCCCCCTCGTGCGCCGCTGGACCGGTCGATCGTACGCGACCGCTGCCTGGTCCGGGGTCGGGTGGTCCGGTGTCGGGTGGGGGCGTCCGGCCGGACCCGGTCACCATCCTCGCTCGTTCGGCCGGGGGTCCTCGTACACCCGCCCGTCATCGTCCGGGTGCACCTCGTCGTCCGGGCCGAGGAAGTCCGGGTCGACCCCGCAGTACCCTCGGGGCAGCCGCGCCGGCCGGACCCGGGTGCGCCGGGTAACGTGCTTCCACCCAGAAGACGTAGCCTCGGACGCTCAGGGGTTGCTCGGCGAGCCGGACTGCCGACGCCGCCCCGATCAGCGGTAGTTCGTGAACTGGAGGGCCACCCCGAAGTCGGTCTCCTTGAGCAGAGCGATCACCCTCTGAAGGTCATCCTTCTTCTTGCCGGTCACCCGCAGCTGGTCGCCCTGGATCTGGGCCTGCACGCCCTTGGGAGCCTCGTCCCGGATCTTCTTGCTGATCGTCCGCGCCTTGTCCGCGTCGATCCCCTGGATGATCTTGCAATCGATCTTGAAGACCTTCCCGGAGGGGCGGGGCTCGCCGGCGTCCAGCGCCTTGAGGGAGATGTTCCGCTTGACCAGCTTGTCCTTGAACACGTCCAGCGCGGCCTTCACCCGGTCCTCGGTCTCGGCCTGCAGGCTCACCGCCTCGTCCCCGGCCCAGGCGATCTCCGCGCCGGTGCCCCGGAAGTCGAACCGGGTCCCCAGCTCGCGGCCTGCCTGCCGCAGTGCGTTGTCTACCTCCTGCCGGTCCACCTTGCTGACGATGTCGAACGACGGGTTGGATGCCATGATCAAACTCCCGTGGTGGTTGGTTCCGCGGAGACTGACCTTACCCAGTTGCGCCCGGCCCCGGCCCGGCCGCTATCCTGGCTGGCGCCCACCGCGCCGTACGCGGTGTCCAAGGCGGGTTGCCCGAGCGGCCAAAGGGAGCGGTCTGTAAAACCGTCGCGAAAGCTACACTGGTTCGAATCCAGTACCCGCCACCAGCACCAGAAACACCCTCTCACCAGCAGGTACGCCACCGGGCCGCGATCCGGCCCGGTCCGCTACGTCCCGCCCGGACCCCCTCCGGCCCACCCGCTGTGTCGTATTCGTGTCGGCGGTCTTGAACGCGATCCGAAGATCGAGCACTCGGCCCTCGAGGCGAGTGTCTCGGCCCCTACAATCGGTCGAGGTTCGTCCGAACGGTTACGACCTCATGATGGTCGGGACCGTGGGCCGCCTCCGCGATCCGCAACGCGCGCTCAAGCAACGACCGCGCCTTGCCCGGCTCTATCTTTGCTTCCGCCCTGGGCTTGCTTCCGCCCTGGGCTTGGCTGCGTTACCAGCTGCCCGGGGTCGGCAGTGTCCTGTCCGGGTCGACCTTGCATCGTCCGGACGCACCTTGCATTTGATCTTGCAACGTCCGGACCTACTTTGCCGGCGGTGGCCTCGCCCTGGCTCTGGCCGCTCAGCGGCCCACCATCCACAACATGACCGACACATACCCACTTGCGGACAGTATCTGTCCTGATGTGCCGCCATGCTGGACTGCATGACTCAGAAATTGCTGCTCCGTCCCGAAGGACTCGTCCAGTCCCCTGCCTTCAGCCACGTGGCCGTGGTGCCGCCGGGTGCGACGACGATCCACATCGGCGGCCAGAACGCTGTTACCGGCGACGGCACCCTCGTTGGCGGTGACGACGTCGCCGCTCAGACCCAACAGGTAATGACGAACCTGCACGTCGCGCTGGCCGCGGCAGGCGCAACCGTTCACGATCTGGTAATGGTGACGATCCTGCTGGTCGAAGGCGTCGACCTCGCCGCGGCCTATCCGGTCGCGGCCGCCGAGCTGGCGGGTGCGGCGCCGTTGGTCGTCGGCATGCGCGTGGCTGGGCTGGGCGTGCCTGGTGCGCTTCTCGAGCTCAGCGCCGTCGCGGCGTTGACATGATGAGCGCCGGATGGCAGCGGTCAGAGGTCGGGCACACCCGCGACGCCGGCTAGGAGATCGGGGTATCGAGGACAGTGGACCCTCTTGGCGTGGCGTAGCACAGTTGAGTATCTGGTAGCGCTACCGGCGCTGCTGGTGGTGCCGCCGGCAACGGTCCCGACAACGGTGCGCGTCTACTGTGGCGCGGCATGTTGGCCAGGATGCACAAGCGGGGCCGTCGAGTGGCGGGGCTGCTGCGGTATCTGCTCGGTCCGGGCCGGACTGAGGAGCACGTCAACTCCGCCTACCCGCAGGTGGGTACCCGTACGGGCGGCTGGTTGCCTGGCTGCTGCAACCCGTGCGTACCGATGCGGGCCGGTGGGACTACCGGCCGCTGGTCGGGTGGTTGGAGGCGCCAGCCCGGGCCGCCGGCCTGCTCGACCAGCCGGCCATTGAGCGGCCGCGGCTGGTGCACCATTTCTCGGTGCGGCTGGCGCCGGAGGACCGGTGGCACACGGTCACCGATCAAACTTGGGAGCACATGATCCGAGAGATCATGCGCGACGCCGGCCTCACCCCGGACGACGGCGCTCCGAGGTGCCGGTGGGTGGTGGTGCGACACGGTGAGGATCACGTGCACGTGGTCACCACCCTGGTCCGGACCGATGGGCGGCGGGAGTGGTTCGGCCGGGACATGCCCCGGCTGGTCGACGCCACCGCGCAAGTCGCGCAGCGGATGAGGCTGCGGGTAGTGGCCCGCACCGGCACCGGCCATCGGCAGCCCGGCCCTGCGGAGCTGCGCAAGGCGGCCAGGCTGGGCCGGCGCGCCAGCGACGGGCGGTGGTTGACCGTGCGGGACGAGCTGCGCCGGCGGGTGCGGGCGGCCGCGGTCGCTGCCCGGTCCCGATCTTGGACCGTCAGGCGTCGTCATCATCGCCGGCGAGCGCCGCCGCGATCCGCCGCCGGGCGACCTTGTCCCGCCCGACGATGCACTTGGCGTAGACCCGAAGGAGCATGCCGACGATGTGAGCGCGCTGGTCAGCTGCTCCAGCGCGACAGCCAGCGTTCCAGCCGGTTCGGCACTTGGTTGATCAGCCAGGCGACCAGCATCAGCACCACCGTCGCAGCTAGCGCACCGGCCGTGTCCAGCACCCCGGTACGCTGCGCGATCAGGAACCCGAGCCCGCGGTTGGCG
>WHTQ01000090.1 GCA_009377645.1 Micromonosporaceae bacterium
CGCCCACCGCGACGGGTACTCCGCCACGTGATCCTGGAACAGGCGGACCGCCCTCGCCCTCATCTCCGGGTCGTACTTGATCGACATCGTGCCATCCTTCCCAACTTGGGAGGTGCGCACAAAACCCGGGGCGGTTCAAGAGGAGGACCCGTGCCATCCATGTTCGACCTGCTCAGGTGGTGCCAGTCAACGTCGACGACCCTGACTACCAGCAGGCAATCACCGCACTCGCCACCATGATCGCCTCCTGGTGGCGTACGCAACAGCGCAACCAGGACGCCGAGACATAGGCGTCTGACAACGACGTGGCCGGGCCGGTCCACCCACACAGGTGGACCGGCCCGGCCACGTGTTTGACAAGCCTTCATCGACCTTGACCCCCGCCGGGGATGGAGCGACGGTCGATACCCATACCCCTTAAGATGATCTTGGAGTGATGCTCATGTCACGGAAAACCCCCACAAGGCGACACGTCAGGAACATCGAGGAAGCCACCCACCGACGGGTCGCCATCTACCTACGCCGCTCCACCGACGAAGATCACCAACCGTTCAGCCTCGAAGCCCAGGAGTTCAAGCTGCGGGCCTTCGTCGAATCACAGCCCGGCCACTGGCAGATCGTCGCCGTCTACTCCGACGACGCCTCCGGCGCCACCACCAACCGCGAAGACCTTCAGAAGATGCTGCGCGCAACCCGCGCCGGCCTGTTCGACACCCTGCTGGTCTACCGCGTGGACCGCTTCTCCCGTAGCCTGCGCGACCTGACCACCCTGCTCGACGACCTCACCGACGCCGAGGTCGTGTTCCGTTCGGCCACCGAACCGTTCGACACCTCCACCCCCGTGGGACGCATGCTGGTGCAGATGCTCGGCGTGTTCGCCGAGTTCGAGCGCGAGACCATCATCGACCGCGTCACCGGCGGCATGGAACGCAAGGCCGCCAAGGGTCTGTGGACCGGCGGCGCCCGCCCGTTCGGCTACCGCCTCGACCGCCAGCTCGACAAGCTCGTCCCCGACGAAGCCGAGGCCGCCATCGTCCGGAAGATCTTCGACCTGTACACCGCCGACCGGCTCGGCACCCAGGCCATCGCCACCCACCTCAACCAGCAGGGCCTCCGAACCCGCCAAGGCAAGCCCTGGTCCCAGCGCGCCGTCGAATGCGCCATCACCAACCGCGTCTACCTGGGCGAGAAGCGCTTCCGCGACATCGTCGCCGACAACGCCCACACCGCCATCATCACCACCGAGCAGTTCGACCTAGCCCAGCGCATCCTGCACAAACGCAGCACCGACATCGGCCGCCGCGCGGCCAACCCCTCCCACTACGGGCTGACCGGGCTGATCCGCTGCCCCCAGTGCGGACGCAAGTTCATCGGCACCGTCGCCCACGGCCGCAACCGCACCTACCGTTATTACCTGTGCTGGAGCCGCGACCGCTACGGCACCCGCTCCGGCTGCGACATCTACCGCTACAACGCCGACGACCTCGATGCCGCAATCGGCCGCGCCGTGCTCGACTTCTACACCACCGGCACCGACACCATCGCCCGCGCCGTCGCCGAGTTCCAGGCCAGCCACTGCGCCGCCACCGCCGGCCACCGCGACCAGCTGGCCGCCGTCGCCCGTGGGCTGAAGGAGGCCAACGCCAGCGTCGACCGCTACCTTGACGCCTTCGAGAAGGGCACCCTCGACGACGATGACGACAACGTCTGCCGACGCCTGACCGCGCTCAAGGAACGGATCAAGCAGCTCCGCAACCGCAAAACCCAGCTCGAGTTCGAGCTCGAGCAGCCACCACAGGGTCCCACCCCCGGCGACCTCACCAAGATCCACGAACAGATCGAGGACATCCTCCGCCACGGCACGCCCAACGCCCGCAAGGCCCTGTTCGAAGGGCTCATCCACGAGATCAAGGTCCTCAGCGACGGCTCGGTCAGGCCGTACTTCCGACTACCACTCGCCGGGGAAGACGAAGGGCTTGCCCTCCAAGGACCAGCACCGATCGGCGATAGCACGCAAACCGGACCGGTTCGCGCACTCCCACCTATGGTACGCCGCCAGGGACTCGAACCCCGAACCCGCTGGTTAAGAGCCAGCTGCTCTGCCAATTGAGCTAGCGGCGCGCGCGAATGCCGGAAGAAACCTTAGCACGGCCGGCCCGGCCCGCCCGGAAGCCGGCGGCGGCCCCACAAAGATCAGAGATGCGGGTACGAGCACCGGTGAGGCACCATGGGTCCCGACGATGGGATGGATGGGGACTGTCATGACCAGCGTGCGCCTTCGCCGCTCCCGACCGGTGCGCCAGCCAGTGCGAACCGTGGCCGTGGTCGCCTGCGGCACGCTGCTGGCGCTCGCGGGCTGCAGCGGCGGAGGAGCCGGCGACCCCGGCGGAGCCGGCGAGTCCAGCGTCAAGGCGGTGATCCTGGAGCCGGCCGACGCCACCACCGATGTGATCACCGCCACCGAGATCGGCTTCTCCACCGAGAACGCGGACGACTCGACCGTGGAGCTGGCCGAGCTGGACGGCAGCACCGTCGACGGCGAGCTCGGCGGGGACGGGTCCAGCTGGCTGCCGGCCGGGCAGCTGGAGTACGAGACCACCTACGTGGCCACCCTGACCGCGGTCGGCGCGGATGGCCAGAACGCGATCACCACCAGTACGTTCACCACGATGCCCGAGCCGGAGCAGACCATCCGGGTGTTCAGCTTCGTCGGGTCCGAGGCGGTGGTCGGGGTCGGGATGCCGTTGCGGATCGAGTTCAAGGATGACGACGACAGTTCGCACCCGGTCCCGGAGGAGCACCGGGCGGAGGTCGAGCGGCGGATGAACGTCCGGTCGGACCCGCCGCAGGCCGGCTCCTGGCGCTGGGTTAACGGCGCGGAGGTGCACTACCGGCCCGAGAAGTACTGGGAGCCGGGTACGCAGATCCATTACCAGCTCGCCACCGGCGGCCTGCCGGTCGGAGACGGGTGGTATCTGCGCAACGACCTGAGCGTCGACCTCTCGGTCGGCAACGAGGTGCGGATGGAGGTGGACAACGACAGCCAGCAGATGCAGGTCACCATCGACGGGACGGTGGAGCGGACGATCCCGGTCAGCCTCGGCCGGCGCGACTTCCCGTCCTCCAGCGGCACCTTCGTGATCATGGAGAAGTACCCGGAGTACGAGTTCGACACCCGGGAGGAGTTCGGGCCGGAAGAGGGGTACGTGGTCGACGTCGAGTACGCGATGCGGCTCACCCACGGCGGCGAGTTCATCCACGCCACGGTCCGGTCCGGGGCCGAGCTGGGCACCGAGAACGTCACCCACGGCTGCATCAACATGGCGCGGGACAACGCCGAGTGGCTGTTCGAGCACACCAACCGGTGGGGGGACCCGGTCACCATCGAAGGGACCAGCCGGCAGGTCGAGCTGGGCAACGGCTGGACCGACTGGAACCTCAGCTGGGAGGAGTACCAGCGGGGCAGCGCGCTGTTCGACGGCTGATCGAGCTGCCTACCCCGACCTGGTTGGGTGCAGGGCGATCTTGGGTACGGGTATGTCGGATATTCCCGGGCACTGGCGTCACCCCAGGCCAACCAAGTCGGCACGGCCCGCGGAGACCGGGTCAGCGCCGGCCAGGGAGCCGTCGCCCGGCGCGGAGCCGTTGCCCGCCGGGGACCCGGCGGCGCGCAGGGCGGCGACCGCCACCGCGGTACGGGTGGACACGCCAAGCTTGCGCATCGCCGACTGCAGCTGCTGGGCGATCGTCCCCGGCGCCTTGCTCAGCGCCTGGCCGATCTGCCGGTTGGTCATCCCGGTGGCCACCAGCTGCACCACCTCCCACTCCCGCGGCGACAGCCGATCGCCGTAGCCCCGCCGCCCGTGCTGCCGGTGCCGGGACCGGCCGGGCGCGGGCAGCCCCAGCCGGGTCGCCAGCCGGTCGGCGGCGCCGGCGGCGCCGAGCACGCAGAGCCGGTCGAAGACCTCCCGCAGCTCCGCGGCGGCGGTGTCGGCCCGGCCGGCCGCGGACAGGCAGCCGGCGCGGCGCTCCCGGGCCAGCAGCGCCTGGTACGGCCGCGGCAGTGCCTGCCAGGCCTGGGCCGCCCGGCCGAACCCGGCCGCGGCCCGCAGGAACTCCCCCCGGTGTTCGGCCAGGATGGCGCGGCAGGCGGCGAGGGCGGCCCGCGGACCGGGTGCGTCCCGGCCCCGCAGCCCGTTGGCGAACTCGTGCACCAGCCGCTGAGCCGCCGGATCGGACCCGGTGCGGACCAGCGCCTCCACCCGCACCGGCGCGAGGTCGGTCGCCCACACCCAGGTCCGCTTGCGGGTGACCGTACGCATCGGCTCCGCGGTCAGCGCCAGCGCCCGGTCGTAGTCCCCCGCGGCCAGCCACAGCCCGGCCAGCCCGGCGGCCGGCGCCAGCTCCCGGCTCACCGCACCCTGGTGCCGGACCTGGTCGGTCAGGCTGCGCAGCTGCTGCTCGGCGGCGTCGTAGGAGCCGCGGGCCGCCTGGAGCAGGCCCAGCACCAGCAGCGACTTCTGGCGGGCGCCCGACTCGACCCCGTCGGCGTCGCGCAGCGTCGCGATCTGCCCGTCCAGCCCCGCCCACGACCCGGTCACCCAGTCGAGGTAGATCAGGTTCGCCAGAACGCAGTCCCGGACCCGCGCCAGCTGGCCCGCCTCCGCCAGCTCCCGAGCCCGTCGCAGCAGCCGCCGGGCCTCGGCGTACCGGCCCCAGAGCAGCGCCGCGTCCCCGACGTTCAGGTAACCGCGCGCGAGGTGGTACCGCAGCTCGGCACTGTCCGCCCGGTCCGGCAGCTGGCCAACCAGCCGCCAGCCGTCGGCCGAGCCGAGCTGGAGCAGGGCGGCGGCCCGGTCCACCAGCAGGCCGAGCCGGTCCGCTTGGGAGCCGCCGGGCAGCGGGAGCGCCGCCGCCCGGCGCAGCCATCCCAGATGGGTGGCGGCCGGCCACAGACCGGCCCGGGGCCAGCCGAGCAGGTTCATGCTCCGGGCCGCCTCCAGCCGGTCGGTCAGCTGCGGGATCGCGCGGGCCAGCTCCGCGAACCCCGCCCCGGTCTCGCCCAGCTGGTTGTGCAGCCGGCCGAGCAGGTTGCGCAGCTCGGCCTGCTGCCCGACGGCCAGACCGGGTGCGTCGAGCGCCTGCCGCAACGCCTGGACGGCCTGCTGCCGCTGGTCGCCGGCGAACGCCTGGATCGACAGTGCCGCCGTTCCGGTGGCGCGCGCCAGCCGGAACCGGGCGGGCACCGGGGTGGCCGGGTGGTCGAGCAGGCCGACCAGCAGCTCGACCGCGGCGGCATGATCGCTGGCCGCCGCCGCCTCGGCCGCCGCCAGCTCGGCGTACCGCAGCCACCGGTCGGTTTCGCCGGCCGCCCGGAAATGCCGGGCCAGCTGCCGCGCCGGTGGCTGGGCGGCGGTCTCGAGCAGCCGACCGGCGCGCAGGTGCAGCCGCCGCTGCTGCTCCGCCGGGATGGCCTCGTACCCGGCGGTGGCGACCAGCACGTGCCGGAAGGCCAGCCGGCCGCCGCCCGGGCCGCTGGTCTCCCGCAGCAGCCCGCTCGCGACCGCGGCCGCCACCCCGGCGCGGCCGGCCGCGGCCGGGAGCCCGGCGACGGCGACCAGTGCGGCCTCGTCGACCGGGTCGGCCAGCACCGCCGCGGCCTGCAGCACCCGCTGGGCCGCCGGGCCCAGCCGGCTGGCCCGCTCCAGGGTGGCGTCCCGGACGGTCGGCGGCACCTCCAGCCCGCCCGGGCGGCGCCGGCCCCAGCTCCCGTTCTGGCGGGCCAGGTCGGCCCGGTCGGCGAGCAGCCGTACCGACTCCTCGACCGCCAGCGGAACCCCGCCGGTCTGCTCGTGCAGCAGCGCCGCCAGCGGCGGCGAGACCGGCTCGTCGCCGAGCATCGACGCGGCCAGCTCGGCGGTGTGGTCGAGGGTAAGCGACGGCAGGACCACCCGCGCCTGGGTGGTGCCGGCCGGCGTCCGGGACGACAGCCGCCGCACCAGCGACCCGCCCGGCAGGTCCTCCGGCCGGTACGTGACGACCAGGCCGAGCTTGTGCGGGGTGCCCTGCCGGGTGGCCAGGAACAGCAGGAACTCCAGCGACACCTCGTCCGCCCAGTGCAGGTCCTCCACCACCAGCACGCTGGCGTCGAGGCCCTCGATCAGCTCGGCCAGGGCCCGGAACAGCCGGTACCGGGCGGCCTTCGGGTCGGCCAGCGGCTCCGGCGGGCCGGGCAGCTGCGCCGCCCACTCCGGGAACAGCGGCCGCAGAGCGCCGGCCAGTGGGGTCAGCCGCAGCGTCGGCAGCCGGTCGCCGGCCGGCCGCAGCGCGTCCACGATCGGCGCCAGCGTGGCCGGCTCCCGGTGCGGCGGGCAGTCGCCGACCAGCACCCCGGCCGCCGGCAGGCACTCCTGGACCAGCCGGCTCTTGCCGATCCCGGCCTCACCCTCGACCAGCACCACCGCCGGGGGCATCGACAGCGCGTCCTGGACGGTCTGCCGCGCGCTGGCCCGACCCACGAACCGGGGGGCGGACAGCCGCACCCGGCCGCCCGAGTTGCGCACCTGTCCCGGCACCGACCACGCCTCCCTGAATCGACATCCAGCGCGGTCGGGGCAGTCTACCCCGGTTCGGCGGCTACGGCAGCCGCCAGGCGCGGCTCACCTCCTGCTCGATCCGGTTGCCGTCGGCGTCGACCGCTTCCACCCGCAGCGAGGCGAACTCCGCCTCGGCCGGCGGAGGCATCGCGAAGATCGCGGTGAAGGCGCCGCCACGGTGCGGGAGCACCGGGATCCGCTGCCAGCTTCCACCGTCGTCGTACGAGGCCCAGACCCGCAGCTGCTGCACCGCCGCCTCCTCGGCGCCGGGCTGGTGCCGGACCTGCAGCTCGACCGTCGGCCGGGCCTGTGGCACCAGGGTGTTCTGCAGGTCCAGGTCCACGTCGTAGTCGACCAGCAGCAGCGGCAGCACCGCCGGGTCGTCGCCGGCCGGGCGCTGCGACTGGACTGTCCAGGCGGTCCGGCTGGCGGTGGAGGTCGTCCACCATGGCGCGTCCCGGGCCACGTCCACTTCCAGTCGGTACTCGGCCGGCTCCGGCCGCATCGGGAACGTCCCCAGTGGCCGTTCCTGCTCGGCCAGCAGCTCGCCGTCCGCGTACAGCCGGAACGCGCTGGTGTCCACATCGGTGTTCCGGAAGCTCCAGTGCTCGGCCTGGCCATCCACCCACTCGGCCAGCCGCAGCGAGAGCTGGTCCCCGTCCCGGACCACCGGAACCCCGGCCTCGAACGGTCCGCCTTCGAGCACGCCCGGCCGCACCGGCGACCCGAACCAGCTCTGGTCGCGGTGCTCGCCCGGCTGGTAGAAAGTCAGCGGCTCGTTCATCGGCGCGACCGACGGTGGGGCGGCGGAGATCACCTGCCGGTACTGGGTGTCGCCGGGCACCAGGTACTCGGTCCGCTCCAGCGGCGTACGCAGCTCCGACTGGACCCCGAACGAGGCGCCGTCGAACGGCCGCCAGTGGTGCCGGACCTCATTGGTCTGGTGCGTCGGGACCCCGCTGTGGAACCGGTTGACCACAGTGGCCAGCCCGGCCGGGTCCGCGAGATAGTCCAGCTGGTCCGGGATCCGGTCCGGCTCGGTGTAGACCAGGTCGTAGAGGTACGGCGAGACCGACGTCCCGCGCAGCCGGACCGTCACCTCGCCCTGGTCCAGCAGTGCTCGCAGCTGCTCACCCTCCTCCATGGAGATGGTCATGCTCGGGATGCCGGCGTTGTTGCCGGCCGACCCGTTGTACCGGCCGGAGGCCCGGTTCATCGAGATCAGCGCCGCGGCGCCGCTCTCCCGGGCGAACCGTTCCTTGGTCGAGTCGATCGGGAACGGATCCCCCCGGATGGTCAGCACCGCCGCCCCCTCGACGTCCAGACCGTCATAGTCGGACCGGTTGCCGGCCCCCGCCCAGACCAGCGGCAGGCGTCGGTCGAAGTCGAAGGCGGGGCTCCCGGCCATCGGCCGAGGGGCCAGCGGCTGCTCGACCGGGTCGGCGACGCTCAGCGCCAGCGGCGCCGCGATCACCCGGGTCCGGGTGTTGAACTCGAAGTCTCCCAACGTCACCGGGTCGGTCTCCACCGCGTAGGTCGGGATCCACTCCCCGATGAACGCGTACGAGAGCGACCCGACCTGCTCCGCGTCCCGGTAGTACGCGACCCGGCTGGTGCCGAACGGCACCGCGCCGTCCGGGTGCGCCGGCGTGTCGATGGTGACCGGAGCCGCCTCGCGAGCGTCCAGCACCAGCGTGGTGTCCTCGGTGATCTCCAGCTCCGGGTCGCCGACCAGCGCCCGGTCCTGTCGGGTGACGTCGAGGCCGCCGTAGGTGAAGATCAGCCCCATCACGTGGTACGTCCCGGCCGGCACCCGCAGCGAGGCCCGCCCGGCTTCGAAGAAGACGTCCTCCCGGAACAGCCGGGTGTCCACGGCGTGCCGGATCCGGATGTTGCTGGCCTCGGCGGCCGGCCGGCCGTCCCGGGCGATCCCCACCAGGTCGAGCTGGTACAGCTCCTGCTCCTTGTCGAACCCGACCGGGACCCGGCTGACCACCTCGCCGCCGGCGGTGGCCAGCAGGTAGCCGCCGTACTGGCCGGACTCGCCCTGGCGCACGTCCAGGGTGACCGTCGCGGTCGCCGACGCACCGGGCGGGACCTCGATGGTTCGGGGTGAGATCGACAGCATCCCGGCCGGCGCCGGGTCACCGTCCCGGTTGGCCACCGCCAGCGACAGCTCCAGCGTGACCGGGGCGTCGGTGCGGTTGGTGTACGCGACCTCGGCCTGGACCGGTGCCGTGTCGTCCTGCGGGTACGGGAAGAAACCCAGGTCCAGCGGTGCCGGAGTGGCCAGCACCGGCGCGTCGAGCGCCGTCGGCAGGTCGATCCGGCCGCCGCCCTGCTGGAAGACCTCCAGCTCGCCGGCCGGAACCCCGGTGGTCGCCAGCGCCGCCTTCAGCTCGGCCGAGGGCAGGTCCGGGTCCTGCTGGAGCAGGATCGCCGCCGCCCCGGCCACGTGCGGGGTGGCCATCGAGGTGCCCGACGCGGTGGTGTAGTTCGCGTCGACCGGGTTACCCAGCGTGGTGCCGGCGCCCCGGGCGGAGGTGATGCCGACTCCGGGGGCGGTGACGTCCGGCTTGATCGCCGAGTCGCCGAGCCGGGGGCCCCGGCTGGAGGTCGGCGCCAGCTGCTCGCTCTTGTCGACCGACCCGACGGTCAGCGCCGCGTCGGCCGAGCCCGGCGCGCCCACCGTGCCGTCCCCCTGCAGGCCGGAGTTGCCCGCCGCGGTCACGAACAGCACGTCGTGCTGGGCGGTCAGCGTGTTGACGGCCTGGCTCAGCGGGTCGGAGCCGTCGCTGCCGGCGGTGGTGCTGAGGCTCATGTTGATCACGTCGGCGCGTTCGGCGGCCCACTCCATCCCGGCGATCACCCCGGAGCTCGAGCAGTTGCCCTCGACGTCGCACACCTTGCCGTTGAGCAGCTCCGCCCCCGGCGCCACCCCGGTGTACCCGCCGCCGGAGGCCGCCCCGGTGCCGGCGGCGATGCCGGCCACGTGGGTGCCGTGCCCGTGCTGGTCGGTCGGGTCCGGCTCGTCGGTGAAGTTCACCGCCTCGCGCACCTTGCCGGCCAGGTCCGGGTGGTCGGCGTCGATGCCGGTGTCCAGCACCGCCACGGTCAGCCCGGTGCCGTCGTACCCGGCCGCCCAGGCATCCGGTGCCCCGATCAGCGGCGCGCTGTCCGCCAGCGCCACCTCGGCCTGCTCGTCCAGCCACAGCTTGCCCACCCCGGGCAGCCCGTCGGCCTGGGTCCCGGCCGCCCCGGCGGTCCCGCTCCGCCCCCCGGTGGCCGCCCACCAGCTGCCGTCGGGCGCGATCGTGACCGCCGCCCCGTCGATGCTGGACAGTGTCGCGGTCGTCGTGATGCCCGGTGAATCGGCCGCGGTACGCGGGGCGGCGCGGTCGTGGGTGAGGATCGCCGGTACGCCGTCGGTGTACCCGTAGTCCGCCAGCTTGGTCACGTTGAACAGCTCCGGGTCCAGCACGTCCGGCACCAGCGCGACCGCGTCCAGCGGCAACACGTAGAGCTGCCCGTCCTGCTCGACGACCTCGAACTCGGTCGCTCGGCCGGCCGCCGGCTCGACGCTGGCCGCCAGCCGCCCGTCCGCGTACCGCTGCACCTGCACCCGGTCGCCGGTGATCAGCACCACCTCGCCGGCGGGCGCGGCCGCCGGGTCGGCGGTGCGGGGGTCCGGCTCGAAGGCCGCCGCGCCGGTGCCCGGGAGGACCAGCACCAGGGCCAGGGACGCGACCAGCGCCCAGCTCCCGGGTCGTCTTGACCGATCGACGTGCACGGCGCAGCTCCCTTCGGTCGGCAAACCGCAGTTTGACGAAGTATCGAGCGCTGGCCACCCGTTAGCAATCTGCCATTCGTGATAATTTACGGTCCCTCCGCCCGTACCGGCCGCGGCGCCGCAGCGCCAGCCCAGCCATGACGATCGCACCGAGGCGGCGTCACTTAGCCGGCATCCTGAGCACCCAACCGGCTCACCAGCCCGCAGTCTCGCAGGCCACCCGGTGCGCCATGAGAAGCTGACTATGGTACGGGCGGCGAAGGGGGAGCGCGGATGCAGTGGCTCACGATGCCGTTCGCGCTGGGCATCGCGTTCCTGACGGCGCTGGTCTTCGGGCTGATGGCGCAGCGGTTGCTGGGCATCCGGCTGGGGCTGGTCCGGCTGCTGGTGGCCGGGGCGTTCGCGATCATCGTCAACGGTCCGATCCTGGCCGCGCTCCTGGGCGAGTTCGTGGATCGCGAGCCAACCGAGGCGCAGGCGGTACCGGCGCTGGCCCTGGTCGTCCTCGGGATGGCGACGACCATCCTGGCCTCGATGATCTTCCTAGTGATCATCGAGGCGTTCGTGCCGCTGGGATCGCTGCCGCCGCCGCTGGTATGGGGTCGCGGCCTGCGTGGCCGGCTCTCCCGGGCCCGGCGGTACTGGCAGATCGTCGGGATCGGGCTGCGCCACGGTCTCGGCCCGTACGTGCGCGACCCCCGGCGGCGGACCCTGGACGATCCGGGCGGGCGGCGCCATCTCGGCATCGCGTTGCGGGAAACCCTCACCGCCGGCGGGGTGACGTTCGTCAAGCTCGGCCAGGTCCGTCCACCCGCGGCGATCTGCTGCCGGCGGAGCTGGTCGACGAGCTCAGCAAGCTGCAGGACCGCGCCGACCCGGTGCCCTGGCCGGAGGTCGAGTCGGTGCTGGCGGCCGAGACCGGCGGGCGGGTGGCGGAGCTGTTCGCCTCCTTCGAGCGCGAGCCGATGGCCGCCGCCTCGGTCGGGCAGGTGCACGCCGCCCGGCTGCACTCCGGTGCCGAGGTCGTGGTGAAGGTGCAGCGGCCGGGGATCCGACCGGTCGTCGAGCGGGACCTGGACATCGCCCAGCGGCTGGCCGCCCGGCTGGAGGCGGGCACCGGCTGGGGACGCTCACTCGGGCTGCGCCACCTGGCCGCCGGGCTGGCCGCCGCCCTCCGGGAGGAGCTGGACTACCGGATCGAAGCCGAGAACATCCAGACCGTGTCCCGCGCCGCCGCGGCCCGGCCGGGCGGGCGGGTGCGGGTCCTCGCGGTGCACGCGGCACTGTGTACGGAGCGGGTGCTGGTGATGGAGCGGCTGCACGGAACCCCGTTGAACGCCGCGGAGGCGGCCATCCTGGACCGCGGGCTGGACCGGGGCGAGCTGGCCCGTTCGCTGCTTGACTTCCTGCTCCACCAGATCCTGCTCGACGGGGTCTTCCACGCCGATCCGCACCCGGGCAACGTCCTGCTGCTCGCCGACGGGCGGCTCGGTCTGCTCGACTTCGGATCCGTCGGGCGGCTCGACGGTGGGTTGCGGGACGCGTTCCAGCGGCTGCTGCTGGCCGTCGACCGGGGCGATCCGCTCGGCACGGCCGACGCCCTGCTTGAGCTCGTGCCCCGTCCGGACACCGTGGACGAGCAACGGCTGGAGCGCGACCTCGGCCGGTTCCTGGCCCGGCACGTGGGCTCCGCCGCGAGCTCCACCACCCGCATGTTCGGCGACCTGTTCCGGATCGTCGCCGACCACGGCCTGTTCATTCCGGCCGAGCTGGCCGCGGTGCTGCGCGCGCTCGGCACCGCGGAGGGAACGGTGAGCCGGCTGGCGCCCGGGTTCGAGTTCGGCACCGAGGCGCGGGCGCTCACCACAGGTACGTCACCGAACGGCTCGAACCCGGCGCCCTGCGCCAGGCCGCCGGGGAGGAGCTGGTCTCGCTGGTCCCGATCCCCCGCCGGCTCCCCCGCCGGATCGAACGGATCGCCGGCGCCGCCGAGCATGGCCGGCTCGGCGTGAACGTCCGGCTGCTCGCCGACGAGCGGGACCGGGAAGTCCTGACCGGCCTGATCCACCGGGTGCTGCTGGCGTTCCTGGCCGCCGCGATCGGCATCATCGCCGTCCTGCTGCTCGGCACCGGCGGCGGCCCGATGGTCACCGACTCGATCAGCCTCTACGCACTGTTCGGCTACAACCTGCTGGTCGTCGCCGGCATCCTCGCCCTCCGCGTACTGGCCGCCATCTTCCGCCACCCGCGCTGACCTGGGGCGGTGATCCAGAACAACGCCCCGGGCCCCGGCCAGGTCCTCCTCGTTATCCGAACTGGCCGGGCTGGTAGTCGCCTGCGGGCTGCTGGACGATGACGTTCAGGCGGTTGAATGCGTTGATGATGGCGATGGTGGCCACCAGGGCGGCGAGCTGTTCCTCGTCGTAGTGCTTGGCGGCATTCGCCCAGGCCTCGTCCGTGACACCACCGGCCGCGTCGGCGATGCGGGTGCCCTGCTCCGCCAGCTCCAGGGCGGCGCGCTCGGCATCGGTGAACACCGTGGCCTCCCGCCAGGCCGCGACCAGGTGGAGACGCGTCGAGGTCTCCCCGGCGTGCGCGGCCTCCTTGGTGTGCATGTCGGTGCAGAGGCTGCAGCCATTGATCTGACTGGCGCGGAGCCTCACCAGCTCCTGCGTCGCGGCCGGCAGCGTCGAGTCCGAGATCACCTTGCCCGCAGAGCTGATGTGCCTCAGGGACTTGGCTACGACCGGGCTGTCGAGGAGGTTCAAGCGAGCATCCATGGTGCACTCCTTGCCGTTGTTGGTGGTTATACCTCTCTGACAGAACAGCTCGGCAAGATGTGACAGGAACGAATATGACGTGCGTCTCCCCTCTCGCACCGCGGTAGAGGGCACCTACGACGAAGTTCAGGACCGCTGCCGAGACGTCGCCCCGCTCATCACGATCGTCGGCGTGCGGGCCGTCGGCTACTTCCCAGAGGGAGATCGCCGAGCGCTACGGGTGCACGCGGGCAAGGTCCTGCTCGTGGCCCACCTTGATGGCGGGCGTGTCGGCCAGCTGCAGCCGCTCGGCAACCTCGGTAGGGAGACTGACCGTGCTCCGCTCTTCGTCTTCATACCAGTGGCGGTAGAAGCGCGTACCAAGATCGCCCTAATGGCCACCCCGATCAAGTGATGTCAGTGCCACGAGAGCCCGGTCGCGGGCAGCTTCGTCGCGTCTGGTTCTACGGTCAAATGATCTACACCCTCGATCGACCATCGTTCCCTTAAGGCGCTGACCTGGGACTTCGTGGGGTGACCGACGGGGCTCGAACCCGCGACCCCCGGGACCACAACCCGGTGCTCTACCAACTGAGCTACGGCCACCACGACACCCGACCCGGCGGGACCACCACCGGCGCGGGGTGCCGCACCATGATAACCGTAGTCACAGCTGGGTCGCGATTCCCTTCGCCTCATCCACGTCCGGCCCGGGCGGGGGCACGAAGATGGAGCGGCGGTAGTACTCGAGCTCGCGGATGCTCTCCCGGATGTCGGCCAGCGCCCGGTGCGCCAGACCCTTGGGAGGCTGCCCGAAGTAGGCCCGCGGATACCACCGCCGGCACAGCTCCTTGACCGACGAGACGTCGATCATGCGGTAGTGCAGGTGAGTGTCGAGCAGCGGCATGTCCCGGGCCAGGAAGCCGCGGTCGGTGGCGATCGAGTTGCCGCACAGCGGCGCCGAGCCGGACTCCGGCACGTACGCCGCCACGTACTCCATGATCAAGTCTTGCGCCTGCCCCAAGGTGACCGCCGACCGCCGGACCGCCTCGGTCAGCCCGGAGGCCTGGTGCATCTCCCGCACCACCTCCGGCATCCCGGACAGGGCCGCCTCGTCGGCGTGGATCACCACGTCCACCCCCGGCCCGAGCACCCGCAGCTCCGGGTCGGTGACCAGGACGGCCACCTCGATCAGGGCATCCTTCGCGAGGTCCAGCCCGGTCATCTCGCAGTCGGCCCACACCAGCCGGTCGGCGTCTGAATGTCCTGCCACGGGTGCCAGCCTACGGGTCGGTGTCCACGTGGCATCAAATACCACAACTAGAACAGAAAAGACAGACCTGTTCAGCTGCCTCAAACCACGTTATGCTGTCCTTAACGGGGCGCACGTCTCCCCGGTTTGCACCGTTCCCCCGGTGACAGTGGCCCTCCGCGCGACCCGCGGAGGGCCACTTCCGCGCTCCATCTTTGTCTCCTTGATCATCACAACTACCCGGAAACTGTGGCCTCCCGGCGCCCGGACACCCCAACATCCAGGTAGTTGAGTCGATCACGCGGGGGGTTCCGCCAGCCACGGGAGCGCAGCGCCGCGCTCGCCTCCCGGACCACCCCGGGCAGGTCGCGCCGCAGCCGCTGGCTGGTGCAGTGCAGCACGATCCAGCCAGCGGCGACGAGCTGGTTGAGCCGGCGGCGGTCGCGGTGCAGCTGGTCAGGCGTGGCGTGCCAATGCCCGTCATACTCGATCGCGACCCGAAACTGCGGCCAGGCGAGATCCGGATGGTAGACCACGCCACCGGGCAGCCGGACCGGAAACTGGGGCACCGGCGGCGGTAGCCCGGCCAGCACCAGCCGGACCCGCAGCTGCGACTCCGGCGGCGACTGCGCCCGGCCGTCGGCCAGCCGGAAGGCCCGTCCCGCCCGCCGCGCTCCCCGCTGCCCGTACCGACTCTCGGCGAACGCCCGAAGCTCGCCGGCTGTGACCAGCTTGCGCCCCAGCAACCCGTCCAGGACCACCACCGCGGGTACGAGGTCGAGCCAGCTCGTCAGGTCCCAGGCGGTCCGCAGCGGCGTGGTCCGGGCCACGCCGCCCACCGCCACGATCTCGTCGGCCGATATCCGGGCATGGTGAACGCGAAGCCCGCGTCGGGCCGCCACCCGGCACGTGGATGGCACGACAGCATGGACGTCGTCGGCGAACTCGGCCGCGTGCTCCACACCGTACAGGTAGGCCGCCGACGGTCCGGCGATCGCCGCGTTCGCCGGCAACCAGAGGCCGGCGGCTTGGCACGCCAGCCCATGATCACGGTCCAGGCGGGAGTCCGCGTAGATGTCGTGGCCCACCCGGACCCAGGCGGAGCTTCGCAGCTGGTGGACGGTCAGCAGCTTCCGGGAGGTGACTTCGGAGCCCCGGAACACCTGCCATCGCAGCGATCGGGGGCGGTACGGCTCGGGTGGCATGCCAGCCACCTTGACCCACCCGCTGGCCGGTCCGAAACCCCTGTGGACAACTCCGGCCTCATGATCCACTTCGGCCTGTGGATATCGACCAACCGGCCGCCGATCGCGCTAGGATGCCGCCCTCCTCACGCATGATCGTCGCAACATCCCGGAAACTGTGCCTTCCCGGCGCTCGGACACCCCAACTACCGAGAAGTTGCGACGATCATGCGTCGGGGCGGGCGCCGGGCGCGGAGGCGGGTACGGGTACGGGGGTTGGGCTGGCGGTCGGCGGGTGGGCGGTGTGGGGTGGTGGCCATTCGAATGTCTTGCCGGCGACGGGTGCCGGTGGGTGTGGCGCCTCCGGGGCGCGCGGCTCGGGTGCGGCCGGGGCGGGCGGAGCTGGGTCGGGAATCGAGCCTGGCAGCGAGGCGGACTCGGCCGGTGAAGAGGTTGGGGGCTCGGCGGACTCGACTGGCGGGGGCAGGACCGACGGCGGCCCGGCAGCGGCGGGGGCGCAGGCGGGGGCGGTCCCGGTGGCCGAGAACCCAGCCGGGACCGGACCGGCGAGCGAACCGGCCAGGTCCACCGGCTCGCCGGCCGCCGCGCGCGGGACCGGCACCCCCAGGTGCGCGGCGATCTCCGGCAGCTGGGCCGGCGGAACCACGTACACGATCTCCCGCGGCCGGGTCGGCCAGGCCAGCGCGACCACCGCGACCAACAGCAGGACCGTCCCGAGCACCAGCAGCCCGAGCGTGGTCGAGCCGAGCCACTGCGGCTGGACCCGGGCGGCGAGGTCGACCCGCACCGGAGCCGCGGCGTGCGGATCCATGACCACCAGCGCCAGCTGCTCACCACGCAGCTCGGACGGGCTCCACTCCAGCGCGCCGGTATGGCTGCTGGTCCGCCAGAACGGCTGCGCGTCCGGGCCGGCAGCCGGCACCGCGACCCCGGCGACCGGGG
The DNA here is from genome assembly GCA_009377645.1 of Micromonosporaceae bacterium. GTDB lineage: Bacteria > Actinomycetota > Actinomycetes > Mycobacteriales > Micromonosporaceae > Natronosporangium. Next base: position 16,545 of record WHTQ01000090.1, read on the forward strand.
TGGTCACCACCGGCAGCGGCCCGCGGGCCAGCCGCACCTGGTCGACCCGGGTGTGCGGGACGCTGGCCAGGTACCGGGCGACGTCAGCCGGCGGCGCCAGCCCGACGAAGGCCGGCCCGGTGGCGGTACGCGCGGTCAGCCGCAACGTGGTCTGGCCGCTCCGGGTGAACGGCGCCTCCCGGCGCAGCAGGGCGTCCACATCGGAGGCGACGACCGCGTACCCGTCCGAGCTGATCGTGGTCAGTCGGGCGGAGTACCCACCGGCCGGGTCCTGGTGCTGCATCGCGAACCAGAGCGCGCCACCGGCCAGCAGCAGCGGCAGGCCGATCAGGAGCAGGCAGGTGCCGATAACCGCACGTACCACCCGAACCAGCATCATGCCCCCTGTTCACCGTCACAGTGCACCATATCGCGCTAAAGTACGCCGACAATGACGACACCTCGCGGTGCATAGCGGAGATTCCGCCGCGCCGCGAGGTGTCTGGGGCTACGAGGGCCGAGACCGGGCCGGTGCCGAGGCCGGCGCCGTCAGCTCGATCCGGCGCCGGAACGGCTGCGGGCCAGCGCGACCCCGCCCACCGCCAGGCCGGCCAGCCCGGCTACCAGACCGCCCAGCCCGAGCCACATCCCGGCCCCGGAGTCCGAGTCGGAGTCTGAGTCCGCGGCGGTGTCGGCGGGAGCGTCTCCGGACGTGTCAGCCTCCCCACCGCCGGCGGTGCCTTCGCCCTCCGGCGCTCCGGCTGCCGCGAGAGTCAACGACGGTGCTGGGAACTCCGGCTCGACATCCCCCTGCGGCTCCTCGATCCAGCGAACCACCTCGTCGTCCGAGTAGGTCTGCAGGGTCGGAAAGAACAGCTGGTCGGCCTCGGGCAGCGGGCCGAGGCCGACCGGGAACTCACCGAACTCACCCGGCTGGATCTCCGCCCCCGGGTCGTCGGCGGTCCAGGTGATCGACTCGACCACCTCGGTGATCTGCTCACCGTGCCCGCCCTCGATCGGCTCGTCCAGCTCCCGGTACGCGACCTCGGCGCTCCACCCGGGCACCTTCCCCACCGACACCGACGAGATCGGCGGGTCCTCCGGGAAGTGCACCTCCACCGCCACCGTGGACTCGGTTTCGCTCTCGGTCGGCACCCGGAAGTCCACCCGGGCCCGCTCCCCCGCGGTCGCGTCCCCCGGGTTGACCGTCACGTGGGCGGCTGCCGGGCCGGCCACGGCCAGCGCCCCGGCCACCGCGAACCCTACCGCTCCGAGCCCGACCGCTGCCCGTACCGTCCCGCGCCTTACTGAGGTCTTCACTGACGTTCTCCTATCTGATCGGAATCGTGACCCCGACCGACTCCTGGTCAATCTCGGAGACACGGAGGGTGAACCGGAGTTCCCATTCCCCGGCTACCGGCATCGCCAACTCCCCGAACGCGTGGTTGTCGGTGAGCGGCAGCACCTCCACCTCGACCGGCTCGACGCCGGCCGCCGGCAGCCCCGCGGTCACTCGCCACTCCTCGACCAGCTGTGGTTGCCCGGTCGGCGAGTACGCGTACAGGTGCATCGTGTTGTCGCCCAACTCCGCCGGCTCCACCAGCACCTGCAGCGAGTAGAGCTCCGTGTCCAGGGTGGCGGCGAAGTCCCTCGTGGACACCAGCTGGTTGTCGGTGGCCGACTCGGTGCGCCCGGGAGTGGTCTGCACCAGCACCGAGGACATCACCAGCACCGCGGCGAGCACCACCGCCTCGGCCCCGACCGCCAGCCGCATCTCCCGCGGCCGGCTCTCCCCCAGCCGCCGCCGGACCAGCCGCCGCGAGTAGCTAGCCACCGCGATCACCGCCGCCACCAGCCCCAGCTTCGCCAGCAACAGCCGGCCGTACGTGGTGGTGAACACCGCCTCCGGCGGGCCGATCTCGACCACTGCCTGGACCAGCCCGGCCAGCAGCAGCACGGTGACCGCCAGCGCCGCCCAGCGCGACCACTCCGGCAGGATCACGCTGAGCTCCCGCCGGTCGGCCAGCCGGAGCAGGAACCCGGCCAGCATCACCAGCCCACCGATCCAGACCGCGGCGGCGGCGAGGTGGACCGTCCCGGCCAGCACCGTCACCGCCGGCACCGGCGATGCGATCGGGTGCCCGGCGAACGACCAGGTGCCCAGCCCCACCAACCCGAGCCCGGCCAGCAGGAGCAGGTCGACCCGGCCGGCCCGGCCCGCGATCAGCGGGCGCAGCAGCACCGCCACCGAGACCAGCACCCCGAGCCGGACGATGTGGGCGGTCCCGTACGGGCTGGCCAGGACCTCCCGCAGATCGGCCACCCCCACGCCGGTCAGCGGCTCGCCGGTGGTGTAGGCGGCCTGCAGCCACGGCGCGACCACGGTGCTCACCGCCACCAGGCCGACCCCGGTCCAGAGCAGCCGGACCGCGCCCCGGCGCGGCAACCGGCTCGGCCACAGCAGGGCCAGCGCCAGCGCCGGTCCGACCAGCAGGACCACGCCGGCGTACCCGAGATATCTGTCGATGCTCACGAGCGTCTTGACCAGCGGGTCCTCGGTGTCGCTCTCCCCGGCCGGGAGCGCCGGCACCTCCGACGGCGCCCCGACCGAGTAGGTGACTGAGCCGAAGACCGGATGGCTGTCCTGCGAGATCACCCGGTAGCTGACCAGGTAGGTGCCGTTGTCCGGCGACTCGTCCAGCGGGATCGTCACCTCGGTGCCGGCGGCGCTCGGCTCGGCACCGGGGCCGGCCGGCTGCCCGTCCGGCCCGACCACCTGGATCCGGTCCGGGATCACTCGGACCGGCTCGGAGAAGCTGAGCACCACCTGGTCCGGCGGGTCGGACAGGACGGTGCCGTTGGCCGGCTCGCTGCCGACCAGGTTGGCGTGGGCGGCGGCCGGTGCCGGCGGGCCACTGACCGTGAGGGCCGCGCCGAGCAGGCCACCCAACACGCCACCGAGCAGCACCGGCCAGACGATCCGGGCGCGGGAGGTGATGGCGGACATGATGCCCGTTGAGTCGGCTGCCGGGTCCGGTTAGTTCCCCGCGACGCCGTACCGTGGTGGACATGACCGACACCCGCCTGCAGCCCGGCGACCCGGCGCCGGAGTTCGCCCTGACCACCGACTCCGGCGAGCCCCTCTCGCTGGCAGATCTGCGCGGCCACCGGGTGATCCTGTACGCGTACCCGGCGGCGATGACCCCCGGCTGCACCACCCAGGCGTGCGACTTCCGCGACTCGCTCGGCTCACTGAAGGCGGCCGGGTACGAGGTGGTGGGGATCTCCCCGGACCCGGCGGAGCGGCTGGCGAAGTTCCGGGACCGGGACGGGCTGACCTTCCCGCTGGTCTCCGACCCGGAGCACGCGGTGCTGACCGCGTACGGCGCGTGGGGCGAGAAGAAGAACTACGGCCGTACGTACACCGGGGTGATCCGGTCCACGTTCGTGATCGACCCGGCCGGCGCGATCGAGCGGGCGTTCTACAACGTCAAGGCCACCGGGCACGTGGCCAAGCTGCGCCGCGACCTCGGGCTGGACTGACGGCTGGACGGGCCCGGCCGGACGCCTAGACTGGCCTGGTCCGGGCACCGGGGCCGTAGCCCAACTGGCAGGAGGCGAACGGTTTAGGTCCGTTACAGTGCGGGTTCGAATCCCGCCGGCCCCACGCGAAACGCGTACCCGAACGCAGCTGTGAAGCCGAGAACCGGCAGGTCAGGGGTTTGCCCCCGGGGTGGCCCGCACGGCAACCCCCAGCCGCTCGACACAGAATCCGGCTGCTGTTGCTACACGCTATATATGGCGGCCGTTGTGGCCAACAACGCCCACTAAATGGGTCTGACTGGGCCCCGTTTGGTGGTCCACCGGCTATGAGAGTGTCGGTTGCCGGTTGGTGATCCACTGTTCGTGGAAGGCCTGCGGTGTGTGCCAGTGTAGCGAGCCGTGGGGTCGGTAGGTGTTGTACTCGGTGCGCCAGTCC
>WHTQ01000025.1 GCA_009377645.1 Micromonosporaceae bacterium
GAGTCAACTTCTCCCAGATGCTGGTACGCGGGTGTCGCGCTCCCGGCCACCGGCGGCTCCCGGTGCCAGACTTGTCGGTATGCCTGCGCTGCGATCGAGAACCTCCACCCACGGCCGGACCATGGCCGGCGCCCGGGCGCTCTGGCGCGCCACCGGGATGACCGACGACGACTTCGGCAAGCCGATCGTCGCGATCGCCAACAGCTTCACCCAGTTCGTGCCCGGGCACGTGCACCTCAAGGAGATGGGCGCGCTGGTGGCCGGGGCGGTCGGCCGAGCCGGCGGGGTGGGCCGGGAGTTCTCCACGATCGCGGTCGACGATGGGATCGCGATGGGCCACGGCGGGATGCTCTACTCGCTACCCAGCCGGGAGCTGATTGCCGACGCGGTGGAGTACATGGTCAACGCGCACTGCGCGGACGCGCTGGTCTGCATCTCCAACTGCGACAAGATCACCCCCGGGATGCTGCTGGCGGCGCTGCGGCTGAACGTCCCGACCGTGTTCGTCTCCGGCGGCCCGATGGAGGCCGGCAAGACGGTCGCCATCGACGGAGTGGTCGGGGACCGGATCGACCTGATCGACGCGATGATCGCCTCGTCCAACGACTCGGTCAGCGATGAGCAGCTCGGCGAGATCGAACGGTCCGCCTGCCCCACCTGCGGCTCCTGCTCCGGGATGTTCACCGCCAACTCGATGAACTGCCTGACCGAGGCGATCGGGCTGGCGCCGCCCGGCAACGGCTCCACGCTGGCCACCCACGCCGCCCGGCGGGCGCTGTTCGAGCAGGCCGGCGAGCTGGTGGTGTCGCTCGCCGAGCGGTGGTACGAGGGTGAGGACCAGTCGACGCTGCCTCGTTCCATCGCGTCCCGGGCGGCGTTCGAGAACGCGGTCGCGCTGGACGTGGCGATGGGCGGCTCCACGAACACCGTGCTGCACCTGCTGGCCGCCGCCCGGGAGGCGGAGCTGGACTTCGGCGTGGCCGACATCGACGCGATCTCCCGGCGGGTGCCCTGCCTGGCGAAGGTCGCCCCGTCGTCGAGCTACCACATGGAGGACGTGCACCGGGCCGGTGGCATCCCGGCCATCCTCGGCGAGCTGGACCGGGCCGGGTTGCTGCACCGCGACGTGCACGCCGTCCACTCGCCGTCGCTGGACCAGTGGCTGTCCGCATGGGACATCCGAGGCGGCGGCGCGAGCCCGGCGGCGGTCGAGCTGTTCCACGCGGCACCCGGCGGGGTCCGCACCACCGAACCGTTCTCGACCGGCAACCGGTGGGCCACACTGGACACCGATTCGGCCAGCGGCTGCGTGCGGGACGCCGCCCACGCGTACAGCGCCGACGGCGGCCTGGCGATCCTTTCCGGCAACCTGGCCCCGGACGGGTGCGTGGTCAAGACCGCCGGGGTGCCGGAGCAGTGCCTCACGTTCCGCGGCCCGGCGAAGGTGTTCGAGTCGCAGGAGGACGCGGTCTCGGCGATCCTGGCCGGGCAGGTGCACGCCGGCGACGTGGTGGTGATCCGGTACGAGGGCCCGAAGGGCGGCCCGGGGATGCAGGAGATGCTCTACCCGACCTCGTTCCTGAAGGGACGGGGCCTGGGTCAGGTGTGTGCGCTGGTCACCGACGGCCGGTTCTCCGGCGGCACCTCCGGGCTGTCGATCGGGCACGTCTCCCCGGAGGCGGCGGCCGGCGGGCTGATCGCGCTGGTCGAGGACGGCGACCCGGTGACGGTCGACATCCCGGCCCGGACGATCGCGCTGGACGTGCCCGAGGACAAGCTGGCCGCCCGGCGGATCGGGCAGGAGAAGCGAGACCGCCCATACACTCCGGCCGGCCGGGACCGGCCGGTCTCGGCGGCCCTGCGCGCGTACGCCTCGATGGCCGCCAGCGCCAGCGACGGCGCCTACCGCAGAGTCCCTGAGTAGCCAGCATTGATCAACACGCTGTTTGTCAAGGTGATCGTTCGATCACGAACCAGATGCCGACCGCCGGCTCGATGCCGTCGTTGCGGTAGCGGTGCGGGGTGGTCGAGTCGAAGCAGATCGAGTCGCCGGGCTCCAGCACCAGCTCCTCGAAGCCGAGGGTGAGCACCAGCGAGCCGGAGAGCAGGTGGCCGTACTCGCTGCCGGGGTGGCGCATCAGGCCGCCCCGGGAGGAGCTGGTGCCGCCGGGCGCGTAGGTGACGCGAAGGAAGTCGACCTGGTTCGGGGGCAGGTCGCCGAGCAGCTCCCAGGTCACGCCGGAGTCCAGGTGCAGGACCCGGCGCTCGGTCGGGCGCACCAGCGGGCCGAGCCGGGCGCCGCGCAGGGAGTCCAGTGCCGGGTCCCGGTCGGGGCCCGGGGCGGGAGTGAACAGGTCCTCGACGGTGATCCCGAGGGTGGTCGTGATCGCGTACAGCGTGCTCACCGAGGGCTGGACCTTGCCGGTCTCGAGCTGGGAGATCATGCTGGCGGACACGCCGACGTCGCGGGCCAGGGCACGCAGGCTCACGCCGCGCCGCTCGCGTTCCTGGCGGAGGCGGGCGCCGAGCCGCTCGACCTCGGGGGGCGCTGCCATGGGGATCTCCTTAACGGATCTGTTCAGTATTACTTGACACGTTAGCTGGTCGAGATCTATCGTGGCGCACATCCCAGCAGGCACCGCCGGCGAGGTGAGGTGACGATGGCGATCCGCACCTACGGACCGAACGCGGTGGACTGGGAGGAGCGGGTCGACCTGGCCCGGCTGCGCGAGGACCGGCTGGCGCGGCTGCGGGCGGAGCTGGACCGGTCGGAGGTCGGGGCGCTGCTGAGCTTCGACTTCGCGAACATCCGCTACATGACCGCCACCCACATCGGCACCTGGGCGATGGACAAGCTGATCCGGTTCGCCCTGCTGCCCCGCGGCGGCGACCCGGTGGTCTGGGACTTCGGCTCGGCCGCCCGGCACCACCAGCTCTTCAACCCGTGGCTGGAGGGCGAGAAGCGGGCCCGGGCCGGGATCTCGACGCTGCGCGGGGCGTTCCACCCGGACGCCGGGGTGGCCGAGGAGGTCGCCCGGAAGGTGTACGCGGTGCTGGCCGAGCACGGGCTGGCCGGCGAGCCGGTCGGGGTGGACCTGGTGGAGCTGCCGGTGCTGGCGGCCCTGCAGGGCGCCGGGCTGACGGTGGTGGACGGGCAGCAGGTGTTCCTGGAGGCCCGGCGGATCAAGACCCCGGACGAGATCAGCCTGCTGACCCAGGCATGCTCCATGGTGGACGCGGCGTACGAGCAGCTGTACACGTTCCTTCGCCCAGGGGTGCGCGAGAACGAGTGCGTCGGGTTGGTCAGCAAGGTGCTCTACGACCTCGGCAGCGAGTATGTGGAGGGCGTGAACGCGATCTCCGGGGAGCGCTGCGCCCCGCACCCGCACGTCTACAGTGACCGGCTGATCCGCCCCGGCGACCCGGCGTTCTTCGACATCCTGCACAGCCACCTCGGCTACCGCACCTGCTACTACCGGTGCTTCGCGGTGGGCAGCGCGTCGATGGCGCAGCGGGACGCCTACACCCGCTGCCGGGAGTACATGGACCGGGCGATCGCGCTGGTCAAGCCGGGCGCCACCACGGCCGACATCGTGTCGGTCTGGCCGACCGCCCAGGAGTTCGGCTTCCCGGACGAGGAGGCCGCGTTCGCCCTGCAGTACGGGCACGGGGTGGGGCTGGCGATCTGGGAGAAGCCGATCTTCAGCCGGCTGGTCTCGCTGGAGCACCCGGAGACCCTCCGGGAGGGGATGGTGTTCGCGCTGGAGACCTACTGGCCGGCCGCCGACGGCTGGTCGGCGGCCCGGATCGAGGAGGAGGTGGTGGTCACCGCCACCGGGTGCGAGGTGATCACCAAGTTCCCGGCCGAGGAGCTGCTGGTGGCCGGGCGCACCTACTACACTGTGGACGGTCCGCTGAACCTGCGGCGGGAGTCGCAGTCGCACCTGAACACCGCGGCGGGCCGGGGCGATGACCACAACGGCTGAGACGGCGACGGCCGAGCTGCTCGACTGGTACGAGCAGATGGCGGTGATCCGGCGCACCGAGCAGGCCGCCCAGGACCTGTTCCTGGCCGGGCTGGTCAAGGGCACCACCCACCTGGCCGCCGGGCACGAGGCGGTGGCGGTCGGCGCCAGCACCGCGCTGCGGGACGACGACTATGTGTTCGCCACCTACCGCGGCCACCACCACGCGATCGCCCGCGGGGCGACCCCGGAGGAGTGCCTGGCCGAGCTGATGAGCAAGGCCACCGGCCTGTGCGGCGGCAAGGGCGGCTCGATGCACCTGACCAAGGCCGACCGGAACATGCTCGGCTCGTACGCGATCGTCGGGGCGCACCTGCCGATGGCCGCCGGCGCCGCCTGGTCGGCGGTGCTGCGCGGCAGCGGGCAGGTGGCGGTCGCGTTCTTCGGCGACGGCGCCACCAACATCGGCACCTTCCACGAGACCCTGAACCTGGCCGCGGTGTGGAAGCTGCCGGTGCTGTTCGTATGCGAGAACAACCTCTACATGGAGTACACCCCGATCGGCTCGGTGACCGCGGTGCCGAACCCGGCCGCCGACCGGGCCGCGGCGTACCGGCTGCCGGCCGAGCTGCTGGACGGCAACGACGTGCTGGCGGTGCACGCGGCGGTCGCCACCGCGGCGCAGCGGGCCCGGGCCGGCGACGGGCCGACCATCATCGAGGCCCGGACCTACCGGCAGTTCGGGCACAGCCGCACCGACCCGGGTAAGTACCGGCCGGAGGCGGAGGTGGCGCAGTGGCTGGCCCGGGACCCGCTGACCCTGGCCCGGGCGGCGCTCGCGGACCGGGGGGTGCCCGAGTCCGATGTCGACGCGGCCGACCAGCGGGCACGGGCGCTGGTCGAGGCGGCGGTGGCGGCCGCGAAGGCGGCCCCGGAGCCGGACCTGGCGACCGCGCTGACCGACGTGTGGGCGGACGGGAGCGCGGGATGGCGGAGCTGACTACATATCGCGAGTCGGTGGCGGAGGGGATCGCCCGGGAGATGCGGCGCGACCCGGCCGTGGTCTGCCTGGGCGAGGACATCGGCGCGGCCGGCGGGGTGTTCAAGACCACGGTCGGCCTGTACGAGGAGTTCGGGCCGGTCCGGATCCGGGACACCCCGATCTCGGAGCAGGCGATCGTCGGCGCCGCGATGGGGGCGGCGATGACCGGCCTGCGCCCGGTCGCGGAGATCATGTTCTCGGACTTCCTGGCCTGCTGCTGGGACCACGTGGCCAACGAGATCCCGAAGGTGCGCTACATGACCGGCGGGCAGGTGACCGTCCCGCTGGTGATCCGGACCGCGAACGGCGGCGGGCTCGGGTTCGGCGCCCAGCACTCGCAGGCGGTGGAGAACTGGGCGTTCGCGGTGCCCGGGCTGAAGGTGGTCGCCCCGGCGACGCCGTCCGATGTGGTCGGGCTGATGGCCGCGGCGATCCGCAGCGACGACCCGGTGGTGTTCTTCGAGCACAAGGGACTGTTCGCCAGCAAGGGACCGCCCGCCCCGCCCGAGCACCTGGTGCCGCTCGGCCAGGCCGCCTGCCTGCGGACCGGGACCGACGTCACGCTGGTGGCGCTGGCCGCCACCGTCCCGACCGCCCTGGCCGCCGCCGAGCGGCTCACCGCCGAGGGCGTTTCCGCCGAGGTGCTGGACCTGCGCTGCCTGGTGCCGCTGGACATGCGGGCGGTGCTGGAGTCGGTCGCCCGTACCTCCCGGCTGGTGGTCGTGGAGGAGAACCCGTACCAGGGCGGCTGGGGCGGCACCGTGGCCTCGATCGTGGCGGACGAGGGCTTCGAGCTGCTGGACGCTCCGATCCGCCGGGTGGCCGCCGCCTGTGTCCCGCTCCCGTTCGCGGACCGGCTGGAGGATGCGGTGCTCCCGACAGTGGACACCGTGGCCGGCGCGGTCCGCGCCCTCGCCGCGTACTGACCCTATCCCTCAAGGAGACCTCACATGAGCAACCGGACTCTCATCCGCGGCGGTACGATCCTGTCCATGGACCCGGACATCGGCGACCTGGCCCGCGGCGACCTGCTGGTCGAGGACGGCGCGATCGCCGCCGTGGCACCCAACCTGTCCGCGACCGGTGCCGACACCGACGCCGAGGTGATCGACGCCGACGGGTTCATCGTGATCCCCGGCTTCGTCGACTCCCACCGGCACACCTGGGAGGCGGCGATCCGCGGCTGCGCGCCGGACGCCACACTGGACGACTACTTCGTCGAGGTGCTCGACACGTTCGCGCCGCTCTACCGGCCCGACGACGTCTACGCCGCCAACCTGGCCGGCGCCCTGGAGTGCCTGAACGCCGGGATCACCACGCTGGTGGACTGGTCCCACATCAACAACACCCCGGAGCATCCGGATGCCGCCATCCGCGGCCTGGAGGAGGCCGGCATCCGGGCCCAATACGCGTACGGCAGCGCCAACACGTCGCTGGCCGACTACTGGTTCGAGAGCACGATCGCGGTCCCGGGCGACGACGTGCGGCGGGTCCGCGACACCTACTTCTCCGGCTACGGCGGCCTGCTGACGATGGGGCTGGCCACCCGGGGTCCCGGGTTCTGCACCGACGACGTGGTCCGGTCCGAGTGGCGGCTGGCCCGGGAGCTGGACATCCCGCTGACCGTGCACGTGGCGATGGGCCGGCTGGCCGGCCGGTGGGCGATGGTCAGCCAGCTGCACCGGCTCGGGCTGCTCGGGCCGGACACCACCTATGTGCACTGCTGCTACCTCGGCGACGAGGAGTGGCGGCTGGTGGCCGACTCCGGCGGCACGGTCTCGATCGCCCCGCAGGTCGAGGTACAGATGGGACACGGCCACCCGCCGACCATGCAGGCGATCGCGCACGGGCTGCGGCCGAGCCTGAGCATCGACGTGGTCACCACCGTGCCCGGGGACATGTTCACCCAGATGCGGGCGGCGTTCGGCGCCGACCGGGAACGGGCGCTGAGCAAGGCCTGGCAGGCGGACACCGACGCGCCGGCGGACCTGTTGACCGCCCGGGAGCTGCTGCGGATCGCCACCGCCAACGGTGCCCACGTGGCCGGGCTGGAGGACCGCACCGGTTCGCTGACCCCGGGCAAGCGGGCCGACGTGGTGCTGCTGGATGCCCGCGCCATGAACATGGTCCCGGTGATCGACCCGACGACCGCGGTGACGCTGTGCGCCGATGTCTCCAACGTGGACACCGTGCTGGTGGACGGGGTGGTCCGGAAGCGGGGCGGCCGGCTGCTGGCCGACACGGCGCGTGCCCGGGGGCTGGTCGAGGCCGCCCGGGACCGGCTCATCCGGGCCGCGGCCTCGACCACCGCCAGCTCCGGCGCCGCGTCGGGTGGTGCGGGCGCGTGACCGGGCGGCACGTGGTGCGGCGGGCCGCCGACGCCCGGCCGGCCGCACCGGCCGGGGCGTGGGCCGGCGCAACCGGGTTCACTCGCTGGCCGGCGGTGGACGAGACCTCTCCCGGGGCGGTCCACACTGGATTCGACCTGTGCGAGCTGGCGCCCGGCGGCACCGTGCCGGCCTGCGTCGCCTCGTACGAGCAGGGGGTCTACCTGCTGGCCGGAGAGGCGGTGCTGCAGACCCCGGAGGGCGCGGCCCGGCTGCGCCCGGGCGACTACGGCCTGGTGCCGGTCGGGGTGCCACACGGATGGCGGAACGAGACCGGCCAGCCGGCCCGGTGGGCGCAGATGCTCGCGCCGCAGCGGCGCGAGCGGCACGGCGACGACACGGTACGGGTGGCGGCGTTGCCGGCCACGCCCGCCGCCCCGGTGGACCCGCGGGACCCGCGGACCCGCCGGTACGGGCACATCGCACCCGAGAACATGGACGTGGCCCGGCAGTCCCAGCAGCACCTGGCGGCCTCCGCCAGCATGCGCACCGCCCTGCTGGTCTACAGTGGCATCACTGTGAAGATGATGGTCGACTCCGACCTGGGCGCGGACCTGACCACCATGTTCATGGTGCAGTACGCGCCGGCCGGGGTGGCCGGCCCGCACGACCACCCGTTCGAGGAGAGCTACCTGTTCCTGGCCGGGCAGGCGGAGGCGACCTTCGACGGGACGGTCTACCAGCTCGGGCCCGGCGACCTGGCGTTCGCCGGGGTCGGCTGCGTGCACGGGTTCCGGAACCTCGGCGACGGCCCGCTGCGCTGGCTGGAGACCCAGGCGCCGCAGCCCCCGGCCCGCCACTCGTACCGGTTCCGGCGGGACTGGGACTACCTGGACGCCGCCCTGGCGGGCGGAGAGGAGCAAGAATGAGCGTGAGCCGTCAGCGAGGCGGAGCGCAGCGGAGCCGAGCGGTCAAGCGGCTCACGCGGGAGGTACTGCGATGAGTGCAGGCGCGGTGGTAGTTATCGGTGGCACCGGCGGGCTGGGGCGGGAGATCGCCCGGCATTACCTGGCCGCCGGGCGGGAGGTGGTGATCTCCAGCCGGGACCCGGACCGGGCCGGCACGGTCGCCGGCGAGCTGGGCGGCGCCGCCCGGGGAATCGGGCTGGAGCTGACCCGGCCGGAGCAGGTCGGCCCGCCCCTGTCCGGGATCGGGCCGGTCGACCACCTGGTGCTGGCCGCCATCGACCGGGGCAGCACCACGATCGACGCGTTCGAGGTCGGCCCGGCGGCGGCGCTGGCCATCCTGAAGCTGGCCGGCTACCTGACGGTGGTGCACGCGCTGCGGTCCCGGCTGTCGCCGGACGGGTCGGTGGTGGTCTTCGGTGGCCAGGCCCGGGTCCGCCCGTACCCGGGATCCACGATGGTCTCCACCGTCAACGGTGGAGTGGTCGGGATGGTGCGCACCCTGTCGGTCGAGCTGGCCCCGGTCCGGGTCAACGCGATCCACCCCGGGATCGTCGGCGACAGCCCGTTCTGGGCCGGCAAGCCGGCACCGGTGCTGGAGACCTTCCGGGCCGGCACGCTGACCGGCCGGCTGGCCAGCGTGGCCGATGTGGTGGGTGCGGTAACCTTCCTGCTGGAGAACCCCTCGGTGAACGGAGTCGACCTGGCGGTCGACGGGGGGTGGCGCTGATGGCGACGGTGGCCGTCGTCGGCACCGGCCGGATGGGGGCGGCGATGGCCGTCCGGCTGGCCGGTGCCGGGCACGAGCTGGTGCTGTTCAACCGGACCCGGTCCCGGGCCGACGAGCTGGCCGGGCAGACCGGCGCCCGGGTCGCCGGCACCGCCGCGGAGGCCGCCGGCGGGGCCGAGCTGGTGCTGGTGTCGCTGGCCGACGACGCGGCGGTCAGCGAGACCTACCACGGCCCGGACGGGCTGGCGGCCGGGCTCGGCCCCGGCGTGGTGGTGCTGGAGTCGAGCACGATCGCGCCGGCCACGGTCCGGGCGCTCGCCCCGCTGGTCGGCGAGCGCGGGGCGGCGCTGCTGGACACGCCGGTCTCCGGCAGCGTGCCGGTGGTCCAGCGAGGCGAGCTGACGGTGCTGGCCGGCGGCGACGCCGCCGCGCTGGCCCGGGCCCGGCCGGCGCTGGACAGCTTCGCCCGGCACGTGTTCCACCTCGGCCCGCTGGGCGCTGGGGCGACCATGAAGCTGGCGGTCAACTCGGTCGTGTACGCGATCAACCAGGCGGTCTCCGAGGCGCTGGTGCTGGCCGAGAAGGCGGGCGTGGACCGGGCCGCCGCGTACCAGGTCTTCGCCGGCAGCGTCGCCGGTGCGCCGTTCCTGGACTACAAGCGGGACGCCTTCCTGGAACCGGCGACCACCCCGGTCGCCTTCACGCTGGCGCTGGTGGCCAAGGACCTGGAGCTGATCGGTGAGCTGGCCAGCCAGGTGGGCGCCCGGATGGACCTGGCCGGCGCCGGCCGGGCGCTGGTCGCCGAGGCGGTCGCGGCCGGCTACGGCGACCGGGACCTGAGCGCGCTGGCCGTGCTGCTGCGGGGCTGATCCGGCCCGGTGCCGGCCGCCGGCCGGGGAGCGAACAGCCGCACCAGCGGGCCGGTCAGCAGGGTGGTGACCAGCGCCATCAGCACCAGCATGGTCAGCCCGCGCGAGTTGACCAGCTGGTAGCGGAACCCGACCGCGGCCACCACCAGCCCGGTGACCCCGTAGCAGGTCATCAGCGCGCCCAGCCGCAGTGCCTCCCGGGTGGGCAGGCCGGCCAGCCGGGCCCCGGCGCCGGTGCCGGCGAGCTTGGCCAGCACCGCCACCGCCACCACCGCGACCAGCAGCAGCCAGGCGGCGGGCGACCCACCCACCGACCCAATCGTGGTGTGCAGCCCGACCCCGGCGAAGAACAGCGGCAGCAGCACCATCACCACGAAGCTGCGCAGCTGCCCGTGGACCCGGGCGACCGCGGCCGATCCGCCGGGCACCGCCAGGCCGAACAGCAGCCCTCCCAGCGCCGGATGCAGCCCGATCAGGTCGGTGGTGGCCGCGAACCCCAGCACCCCGGCCACCAGCAGGGGCAGCAGCGGCAGCGAACCGCTCGGGCGGGCGTCGGCCGCCCGGACCACCGCGGCCAGCACCGGACGGACCACCGTGACCGTCGCCAGCAGCAGCGCCGCGGTGAGAGCGGCCGTCAGCACCAGGTCGCCGGAGCCGCCCACGCCGGCCACCGCCAGCAACCCGGCCAGCGCGGCCCACGCCACTCCGTCGCCGACCGCCGCGCAGGCCACCGCGAGGGTCCCGACCGGGGTCTCGGCCAGCCGTAGGTCGGTCAGGATCCGGGCGAGCACCGGCAGCGCGGTGATCGACATCGCGATCGCGAAGAACGCCACCTGGGCCGGCGCCGGCTGCACCGGGTCGGCGATCAGGTCCAGCCCGACCCAGGCCAGGCCGGCACCGGCCAGCAGCGGCAGCCCGACGGCACCGGTCACCACCCACGCCACCGCCCTCCGGTGGCGGCGCAGGTTCCCCGGTTGCAGCTCGCTCCCGAGCAGGAACATGAACACGACCAGCCCGAGCTCGGCGGCCGACTGAACCACGGTGACCACTTCGGACCGGAACAGCCACGCCGACCCGGCCGGCCACCAGGCGCCGAGCAGCGACGGTCCGAGCAGCAGCCCACCCAGGATCTCCCCCACCACCCGGGGCTGCCCCAGCCGCGCCAGCAGCCCGCCCAGCAGGTGGCAGACCGCCAGGATCACCGCCACCGCGAGCAGGAATCGGGCCACCGGGCCGACCAGCGGCAGCCCCGCATCGTCCCGGGACCACCGGACCGCCACCACCCCGAGGCACGCCACCAGTGCCACCACCGCCGCGACTCGGCCTGCCGGCACCCGCCGGCGGTCAGGCGTCATGGAGCTCCAGTGTGCAGCACTTGACCCCGCCGCCGGCCTTGAGCAGCTCGGACAGGTCCAGCCCGACCGGCTGGAAGCCGCGCTCCCGCAGCTGCGCCACGAGGCCGGTGGCGGTCGCCGGAAGCACCACGTTCCGCCCGTCCGACACCGCGTTCAGGCCGAGCACGGCCGCGTCCGCCGCGCTGGCCCGGATCGCGTCCGGGTAGAGCTCGGCCAGCACCGCCCGGCTCGCCGGGGAGAACGCCTCCGGGTGGTACATGATCTCGCCGGCCTGCTCGTCCAGCACGGCCATCGCGGTGTCCAGGTGGTAGAACCGCTCGTCGACCAGGTCCAGCGCCACCACCGGGCGGTCGAAGAACTGCGCCACCTCGACGTGCGCGCCCGGTGCGCTCCGGAACCCGCGCCCGGCCAGGATCCGGTCCCGGGTGACCAGATGGTCGCCCTCCCCCTCGTTGATCATCGAGGCCGGGCGGGCGGCCGGGTAGCCGTGGGTGCGGAACCACTCCAGGTACGCGGGGACCTCCGGCGCCCGCTCCTGGTTGCGGAACCGGGCCGCCAGCACCCGCCCGGCCACCACCGTGGCCGCGTTCGCCGCGAACACCATGTCCGGCAGGCCGGGCACCGGGTCGACGAGATCGACCTTGTGGCTGAGCTCCAGGAACGCGTCCACCAGCCGCTGCCACTGCGCCACCGCGCGGTCCCGGTCGACCGGCCGGTCCGGGTCCATCCAGGCGTTGATCGAGTAGCTCACCTCGAAGTACGCCGGCGGGCACATAAGATAGTGCCGGCCGGTGGCGACGCGGGTCATCGAGTCTCCTCCAGTAAGGACGTGCCGGTGGCCGGCAGCGGGCTGAACCGCTCCCACTCCTCGCTGAGCCGGACCCGTCCGTCGTCGAGCAACGTCGGGGTGCTGACGCACCGTCCGGTGACCAGGTCACCGGTGTCCAGCACCATGCAGTAGGCCAGCCGGAGGACTCCGTCCTGGGCGCAGGTGCCGGCCAGGGAGCCTCTGCGTACCTTGCCGCCGGCGAACTCCGCCCACACCAGGTCACCCTGCTGGTGGTACTGCGCGGCCGGGACGGCACCGTCCACTCCGGCCACCCGGAACCGCCGGCCGTCGTACCAGATGGTCATCGCGGCTCCCCCACCGGCTCGGCCGCCCGCCCGCCCCGGTGGCCGTCGGCCGCACCGAGCCGGTGGGCCAGGATGTCACCGGTGATGTCCGCGGCCCGGTGGGCGGCGACGCTCAGCAGCGAGTCGGAGATGCCGTGCGTCTCCTCGTTCACCCCCTGCAGGTAGCACGCCGGCTCCGACAGGTCACCGGTCACCAGCCGGTACCGCCGGTCCACTGTGATCTGGTCGAGCCCGAGGTCGGCGGCCAGCCGGCGCATCAGCGCGGGCATCTCGCGCACGAACCCGGTGCCGAGGAAGACCAGGTCGCGGCGCAGCGTGCTGACCGCGCCGGTCTTGCGGTCGGTCAGCTCCAGCACCAGCTCGTCGCTGACCTCCCGGGCGGCGCTGACGTCGGTGAGCGTGACGATCCGCCGCCGGTGCTGCCCGGTGAGCCGGTCCAGGTACAGGTCCGCGTACAGGCTCTCCAGCATGTCGGGTGCGGTGCTGCGGTAGTTGGTCCGCTCCATCTCCGCCAGGATCTGCACCCGGCCTTCCGGCTGGGCGGTGAAGAACTCGTCCACGAAGGAGGGATAGTAGAGCTCGTTGGTGAACTTGGTCAGCTCGTCCGCGCGCAGCCCGATCGAGCGCATGATCAGCGTGAGGTCGCAGTTGGGCAGGTCCTCCCGCAGCGCCCGGAACATCTCCGCCGCGCTCTGCGCGCCGCCGACCACGGCGACCCGGTAGGGCAGCTCCCGCGACAGCTGCGCCACCCGCGCCCGGTACTGAGTACTGTGGATGACCCGGCTGCCAGGCACGTCCGCGAAGGCGCCGGGCAGGTACGGGTCGCGGCCGGTCCCGAGCACGAGATACCGGCTGGTCACGGTGCTGCCGTCGGCGAGCCGGGCGAGCCACCCGGTCAGCCGGCCCCGGCCGTCCCGGCGCGGCTCGACCGCGGTGCACCCGCACCCGAGCTGGATCCGCACCCGCGCCAGCGAGTCGGCCACCCAGGCCAGGTAGTCGGAGATCTCGATCCGGTAGGGCAGGAAGCTTCCCATGTTGATGAAACTGTCCAGCCGGCCGACCGTGTGCAGGTAGTTGAGGAACGAGAACCGGCTTCTCGGGTCCCGCAGCGTCACCAGGTCCTTGAGGAACGAGACCTGGCTCTTGGCCCACGGCATCAGCAGCCCTGGTTGCCACTCCACCGACCGGGCCCGCTCGATCACGAGGCTGTTCTCGGCCAGGTCGGTGGGGGCGAGCTCCTCCAGGGCGACGGCCAGCGCGAGGTTCGCCGGCCCAGCCCCGACGGCCAGCAGCTCCACTTCACGGTTCGACATAGGATCTCCCATCGGGGTGGCTCGGTCTCACCACGGCCGGTCGTCGGCGTGGGCAGGCTCCAGCGGTGCGGCCCGGAGGTCGGCTAGCTTCGCGGCGTCGTCGAGCCGGGTCTGGCAGGTCGCCGGGTGGTCGGCGGTGCAGATGAGGTAGGCGTACCGCCCGAGGTTGGCGCGCGGCGGCAGCCGCAGCCGGGCGCCCGGCTCGACCATCGGCCGCGCCTCGACCAGGCCCGGCACCGCACCGGGCTCCGGCACCGTGACCTCCTCCACCCGGCAGTCCGCCGGTGGGTAGAGGAACCGGACTCCGACCGTGTCGCGCCGGACCGGCTCGGTGCGCGGCCGGCGCCTGACTGCCACGTCGGCGGCGATCCCACCCGGGTCGACGCCGGTCGCGAGCTGGCCCAGGTAGGGGATGAGATCCCCGCCCAGCCGCCCGTTCACCTCGATGATCACCGGGCCCTGGTCGCTGAACCGGACCTCGGTGTGGGTGATCCCGTCCCGCAGGCCGAGCGCGTGGTGCGTCGCCGCCAGCACCTGCGCCAGCTCCCGGTCGGCCAGCAGCGGGTCGGCGCCGTCGACGATGTGTCCGATCTCCTCGTAGTGCGGGGCGAAGCCCACCTGCTTGCGGGCCACGCAGAACGGCCGGTACTCCCCCTGGCTGACCGCGCCGTCGACGCTGACCTCCGGCCCGATCACCAGCTCCTCGACCAGCGCGCCACCCTCGTACGCGGGTGGGCCGGTGTGGCTGAGCCGCTCCGCCACGGCGAACGCGGCCAGCAGCTCGTCCCGCCCCTCGGCCCGGGTCACGCCGATGCTGGCCGCCATCCCGCGCGGCTTCACGATGACCGGGTAGCCGATCGAGTCGGCCGCCCGGGCCGCCGCCTCGGCGGTTTTCACCAACGCGAACCGGGGCTGCCGGAGCCCGGCGGCGACCAGCGCCGTCCGGCTGCGATGCTTGTCACGGCAGCGATCCGCGCCGTCCGGGGAGAAACCGGGCAGGCCCAGCCGGTCCGCGATCCGGGCCGCGGCGACCACCAGCAGCTCGTCGTAGGTGAACACTCCGAGGACCCGGCGCTGCCGCGCCAGCTCCACGGCGGCGGCGACCAGCCCCGGCAGGTCCGGCACCTCCCGCTCGTGGTCGAGCGGCTCGACCACCGTCCCGCCCACCACGTACGGCCGCTGCCAACCGACCGGCTCGGCGTCGATCAACCACAGTGGGCAGCGGCGGGACGCCCCGGTCAGCAGGTACTCCCGGTACGCCCGCCGGCCGCTGCCGATGACCAGCACCACACCGTCCGCATCGTCCACCGCAGGCATCCTCTCCGGCCGGCCCGACGCTCTCGCGGGGAGCGACCCGCCGGGTCCGCTGCTATGGAGAGGGTGGCGGGCGCCGCCGCTGATACACCGGCACGTTCTCCGGGGACGGCCGGCGGATCCGTAGATAGAGCAGCGCCGCCCCGGTGACCAGCAGCGGCCAGACCAGGTAGGGGCCGTACATCACCAGCAGCACCGCCACCACCGCCAGCGCCACCTTCGCCGCCCCGCGGGCCGCGCTGCGCCGCGGCAGCAGCCGGACCGCCGCCGCGACCCCGACCGCGTAGACCACGACGAACAACCCGGTGGTGAGCAACACCAACGGCTCCGGCCCCACATCGAGGGCCACCACCAGCAGCACCGCGGCCAGCGCCAGCACACTGAGCACGCCGAGGCTGCGCCGCGGCACCTCGCCGGCGACGCTGCCCCGAGCCAGCCAGCCGGGCAGCGCGCCGTCCCGGGCGAGCGCGGCGCCGAGCTTAGCGGCCCCGGCGTAGTAGGCGTTGAGGACGCCGAGCGTGAGTGGCAGCGCCGCCGCGGCCGCCAGCACCCGGGCGTTTCCGCCCAGCCCGGTGGCCATCAGGTCGCCGAGCGGCGCCTCGGTGCGCCCGGCCGCCGGGCCGAGCACGGCGATGGTGGCGAACGCCACGGTGAGGTACAGCAGGCCGACCACCACCACCGCGGCGGCGGTGGCGCGCGGCACGTCCCGGGTCGGCCGGCGGAACTCGGCGGTCAGGTGGGTGACCGCCTCCCACCCCACGAAGCACCACACCAGCAGCCCGGCCGCGGAACCGACCGCCAGCCAGCCGTTCGGCGCGAACGGCTGCAGGTTG
The DNA here is from genome assembly GCA_009377645.1 of Micromonosporaceae bacterium. Lineage (GTDB taxonomy): Bacteria > Actinomycetota > Actinomycetes > Mycobacteriales > Micromonosporaceae > Natronosporangium. The sequence goes on from WHTQ01000025.1 coordinate 15,848, forward strand.
TCCAGCCGGGCGTGCGGCATCGACACCCCGACCGCGACCAGCAGGAACACCACCAGCAGCCCGCCCAGCCCGAGCTGCACCCGGCCGGTCACCACCACCCCGAACGCGTGGACGACCGGCATGACCACGATCAACGCCACGGCGGTGACCGCCACAGTGGTGCTGCCGCCGCCCAGCCCGGCCGCCGCATAACCGCCCAGCCACAGGGCGGCGGCCGGAGCGCCCACCGGGATCGAGAGGTAGAAGCACCAGCCGACCACCGCCGCGGCCCGGTCGCCGAAGGCCAGCCGCGCGTAGGTGGCGACGCCGCCGGCATCCGGGTACCGCGCACCCAACGCGGCGAACGTCGCGGCCAGCGGTGCGGACAGCACCGCCAGACCGACCCAGGCCAGCAGCGACGCCGGCCCGGCGACGGCGGCGGCGAGCGCCGGCAGCGCGATCACGCCGGTGCCGAGCACCACTCCCACGTACAACGCCGTGCCCTGCAGCGCCGTGAGCCGGCCGGGCGAGGGTGCCACCGGGTCTGCCATGCCGCCACCCTCGCACGAACCGCCGACCACCAGGTGGTCGCCGGCGGCCGTACCAAAACGGCCGTATCAAAACCAGGGCGCCGCGGCCTCTGACTGACATGGACCACCCGGCCACCGCCGTTCCGTCCTGCCCGAACCCGACTCGACCGGCCATCTGACCTGTCTGGAGAGCCATGGCTGAGGGAAGCTCGCAGCTTGTCCGCGACGACCGGCGCGACCCGCCCGCCACCGGTGGCGGTGGCGGCCTGACGGTCGTGGTGACCAGTGTGGCCTCCGACGCGCACACCTGGAACCTGGTCTTCCTGCAGCTGACTCTCGAGGAGCTCGGGCACCGGGTACGCAACCTGGGCGCCTGCGTGCCGGACGACCTGCTGGTCGCCGAGTGCCTGCGGATCCGGCCCGACCTGGTCGTGGTCAGTAGCGTCAACGGGCACGGGTTCCGCGACGGCACCCGGCTGATCGGCCGGATCCGGGCGTGCCCGGAGCTGGCCGCCACGCCGGTCGTGATCGGCGGGAAGCTCGGCATCGCCGGGCCGGGCGGTGACCGCAGCCGCGACCAGCTGCTGGCCGCCGGGTTCGACGCCGTCTTCGAGGCGGACGCCGGGATTGACGCGCTCCGGTCCATGACGGAACAGTTGACGGTGATCAGACAGTCACCAGCGAGCCAGCCGGCCGGCCTCCGAACGAACTACCGGAAGGTGGATCACCAGTGAGCGCTGAAGCGAAGGACGAACCGACATCGGCCGAGGGCACCGCGCCTGCTCACCTGGGCGTGCTGGCCACCTGGCGACAGACTCCCGGCCCCGCGAGAGCCATGCTGGCCGGGGTGTTCGTCAACCGGCTCGCCGGGTTCCTGCAGATCTTCCTGGTTCTGTTCATCACCGACCGGGGGTTCTCGACCGGCCAGGCCGGTCTCGCGCTGGGGCTGTGGGGCGCCGGGGGGGTGCTGGGCACGATCCTCGGCGGCTACCTCAGCGACCGGCTGAGCGCCCGGGCAGCGACGCTGATCAGCATGCTGGGCTCGGCGGCGCTGCTCATCTCCATCCTCTACATCGGCTACTACCCGCTGCTGCTGCTGGTCGTGATCCTGGCGGGCATCGTCACCCCGATCTACCGGCCGGCCGCGCAGACGATGATCACCGAGGTCGTCCCGCGGTCCCAGCTGGTGATGGTGACCGCGATGTACCGGCTGTGCCTGAACCTCGGCACCACCGCCGCGCCGCTGCTCGGGGTGGCGCTGGTGTCGGTCTCCTACGACCTGCTCTTCTGGGGCGAGGCCCTGGCCGCGCTGATCTACGGTCTGATCGCGGTGCGGTTCCTGCCGCGGCGGGTCCGGCCGCCGGGCGAGCCGGCCGCCGAGCCGTCGCAGGCGCCGTCCGGCACGCCGGCGAAGCAGCCCCGCTCCGGGTACCGGGCCGTCCTGTCCGACACCCGGTACGTGTTCTACCTGGCGGCCGTGTTCCTGATCATCGTCGTGCACGTGCAGTACACGGCGTCGCTGCCACTGGCGATCGTGGACGCCGACCTGAACCTGTGGTGGTACGGCGCGGTGGTGGCGCTCAACGCCGCCCTGGTCGTGACCGTCGAGGTGCCGGCGACCAAGTGGGTGCAGGCCTGGCCGTTGCCGGTGATCGCGGTGCTCGGCTTCGGGCTCTTCGCGGTCGGGTACGGCATGTACGCGATCGCGATCGTCCCGGTCTTCCTGATCCTCGGCACCCTGATCTGGACCAGCTCGGAGATCATCGGCGGACCGACCACCAACGCGTACCCCGGGATGATCGCCCCGGCCCACCTGCGCGGCCGGTACTTCGGTGCCATGCAGAGCGCCGTCGGTCTCGGCTTCACGGTCGGCCCGGTCGCCGGAGTCGCGCTCTGGAACCTGCTGGGGCAGGGGGTCTGGCTGTGGGCGGCCGGGGTGGCGGTGCTGTCCGCGATCTGCGCCCGGATCGGCATGCGGGCACCCAGCAAGCCGCCGACCGAGGCCGAGCGCGAGCCGGCGGCGGAGCCGGCCGGCTGACCATTTTCGACCGACCCCGCCGGACCGTGTATCAGGAGGTTCTCTCGGGTTGCTCTAAGAGATGTCTGTCGCCACCTCTCCGGACAGGAGGTCCTGGTCATGGTAGTGGAAGCGCCCCCGGGTCTTGAGCGACTACCCGATGACTTCATGCAGCGCCCATACGAGATCCTGGAGAGGTTCCGGAACGCCGGGCGGGTCCATCATGTGATCTTCCCGCACGGCGCCGATGTCTGGTTGGTGACCGGCTACGACGACGTCCGTCAGCTGCTGTCCGACCCGCGGGTCAGCAAGGACGGGGAGCGGATGAACGAGATGTTCGCCCGCCACACCGGCACCTACGTCGAGGACGAGAAGCCGGACGTCGGGTTCGACGACGAGCTGTCCCAGCACATGCTCAACACCGACCCGCCCCGGCACACCCGGCTGCGGGGGCTGGTGAGCAAGGCGTTCACGCTGCGCCGGATGGAATCGTTCCGGCCCCGGATCAAGCAGCTGGTCGAGGAGATGCTGGACAGCTTCGAGGGCAGGGACCAGGTGGACCTGGTCGGTGACTACTCGCAGCCGCTGCCGATCGCGATCATCTGCGACCTGCTCGGGATCCCGTTCCAGGATCGCGAGATGTTCCAGCGGTGGGCGATCGAGCTGGTCGGCGCCGGGCAGGATCCGGACGTGGTCGAGGCCGCGTCCAAGAGCGTGGCCGAGTACTCGAACCGGATCATCGACGCCAAGCGGGCCAACCCCGAGGACGACATGCTCAGTGCCCTGCTACGGGGCAAGGACGACGGTGACGTGCTGACCCAGCCCGAGCTGGTCGCGATGATCTTCTTGTACACGGTCGCCGGGCACATCACCTCGCAGCACACCCTGTCCAACGGCATCCTCAGCCTGCTGACCCACCCGGAGGAGATGGACAAGCTGCGGGCCGACCCGTCGCTGATCCCGGCCGCCATCGACGAGCTGATGCGCTACGACGGCGGCGTCGGGGTGGCCACCTTCCGGTTCAGCACCGAGGAGATCCCGATCGGCGACGTGGTGATCCCGCCCGACCAGATCCTGGCACTGTCGATCCTGTCTGCCCACCGCGACAATGGACGGTTCCCGGACGCGGACCGGTTGGACGTGAACCGCCGCCCGAACGGCGTGCTGGGCTTCGGGCACGGCCACCACTTCTGCATCGGGCAGCCGCTGGCGAAGATCCAGACCGAGGTCGCGCTGAACCGGCTGCTGACCCGGTTCCCGCACCTGCGGCTGGCCGTCGACCAGAGCGAGCTCAAGTGGGAGAGCAGCACCCTGCTGCGCGGTCTGATCAACCTGCCAGTGTCCGTCACCGCACCGCGCGACCTCGACTGAAGGGGGACCAATGAATCGAGCCAATCTCACCGCGCGCTACCTCGAGGAGGTCAAGCGAAGCGGCGTCCGGGCCAGTGACCTGGTCACCACCGACCGGCAGTCCGAGGAGCTCCAGATCCAGTACCAGGACCGGTACCTGTCCCGGCCGCTGTTCCTCGGCCACGAGGAGCGCGAACGGCTGCACGCGGACGTGGCGAACCTGCGCTCGGCGCTGGTCAGCCTCCCGGACCGGCTGTTCGGCGGCGACCTGGCCGGGTTCGCCCGGGCGCTCGGCATGGCCGACGTCCAGGTCTCGGCCATCCTGCGCAGCCGCGGCACCACCGTGACCCAGCAGAGCCGGGCCGACCTGTACACCGACGAGACCGGCTTCAAGCTGCTCGAGTTCAACATGGGCAGCGCGATCGGCGGGATCGACAACTCCGACATGTGCCGGATGCTGCTGGAGCACCCGGTGCTGGCCGAGTTCGCGCGTACGCACCGGCTGGACTTTGTCGACACGATGCGCGAGCAGGTCAACAACATGCTCGTGGAGAGCGGGTTCGCGCCCGGCTCGAAGCCGGTGATGGCCACCACCGACTGGCCCAGCAGCTTCCAGACGCTGGAGCCGTTCATGCGCCACTTCACCGGACGCCTGCAGGAGATGGGGATCGACGCGCACCCGTGCCACATCGGACAGCTCGAGGTCCGGGACGGCCGGGTCTGGCTGGGCGAACGGCCGGTCGACATCATCCAGCGGCTGTTCATGCTCGAGGACCTCCTGGAGTACCCGGACGCCGCCGCCCTGATGGACCCGATCCTGGACGCGGCCGCCCGCGGCGAGGTCAAGATCTTCACGCCGATGGACGCCGAGCTGTTCGCCAGCAAGGCCGCGCTGGCGATGCTGTCCGACGAGCAGCACCGGGAACGGTTCGATCCCGAGGAGCTGGCCAGCATCGACCGGATCCTGCCGTGGACCCGGATGGTCCGGCCGGGGCTGGTGACGCTGGAGGACGGCCGCCGGGTCGAGCTGCTCGACTACGCCTTGCAGCACCAGCAGGACCTGGCGCTCAAGCCGACCTTGCTGCACGGTGGGGAGGGCGTGCTGCTGGGCTGGCGGCCGGACACCGACCCGGACACCTGGCAGGAGCGGGTCCGGTCGGCTATGGACGAGCCGTACGTGATCCAGCGCCGGATCCGGCCGGTCCCGGAGCTGTTCCCCACCGACGACGGTGACCCGATTCCGTGGATCGTCAGCTGGGGCGTCTTCACGGTGGTCAACGGCTACGGTGGCGTCTACGTCCGGGCGATCACGGTCGACTCCGGCGTCGAGGTGATCAATCACAGCGGCGGCGCCTACTCCGGCGGCTGTCTCCACGCCCTCCCCTGACTCTGGCTCCCCGCCCTGCCCCGCCCCCGCCCTGCCGCGGGATCGCCCAAGGTCATCGCAACTTCTGGAAAGTTGGGGTGTCCGTCCGCCGCGACACCCCAACTTTCCGGAAGTTGCGATGACCTTGAGCTAGTCGGCGAGCAGGGCGGCCAGGCGGTCCCGGACGCCGGTGACGAACCGGGCCGCGTCGGGAGTGACCGGGCGGACCTGGGCGCCGGTTCGCTGCTGGTGCAGGGCCAGCGCGATCGCCGGTTGGTCGGGGAAGTGGGCCAGCGCCCATTCGCCGGCGGCGACCTTGCTCACCAGCTCACCGGTCATCGTGAACCGCTCGGCGCGGCAGGCGTTGAGGACCGCGTACGCGAGACTGCCGTGACCCAGTCCCCCGTCGACCTCCTGGTGCACGGCTTCCAGCAACCGCCGCCGCGGTACCGGGGCGAACACGAGACCGGGTGCCGGGCCGTGCACCGGGTACCCGTGGCGGCGGCAGACCTCCGCGTGCAGGATCAGGTCGGGATCGCCCGGTCGGTCCGCTCCGGCCAGCACCTTCGGATCGGCGCCGGTGGCCACGTGCACCTCGTACCGGCAGTCACCCAGCTCGGCCGCGGTGGCCGCGGTGATCAGGCTGAACTCCAGCCCGGTGCCGGGCGTCGGCTGCGCGGCGGCCGCCAGCGCACCACCGATCCGTTCCTGCGCCAGGCGGTCGAGCGGTCCGGCGAGCACCCCGAGCACGTCCACATCGCTGCCCGACTGGACGAAGCCGCCCAGCACCGCGGAGCCGTGCAAGTAGAGCCCGACCACCTGGCAGGCCGGCTCCGCCGCCAGTACCGGCACCAGGCTGCGCGCGTACGCCAGCACGGCCGCCGGCGGACCGGAGCCCACAGTGGTTACTCCTCGACGTAGTACCAGTTCTCCGGGCTGAGTGTGCCATACGGGTTGATCGGCTCGACCCCGCGCAGGTTCTTCGCCACCTGCAGCAGCCGGAGCGGGAAGCCCGGGGTCCAGACCGCCGGCACCTGCTCGGCGAGGTAGTCCTGGTACTCGTACATCGCCTCGAGGTCGTCGCTGACCACCGTCCGGTCGATCAGCTGGTCGGCCTTCGGGTCGCTGTAGTGGCCGAAGTTGCTGCCGGAGCCGGTCTTGAACATGATCTCACCGGTCGGCTTCCCGTAGAACGACCAACCGCCGTTCCAGCAGTTCAGCTCCCACCGGTGCGGGTTGTCCGGGGTCTCCTCGCGATGGTCCTCGGCGACCATCACCGAGCCGTACACCGGCTCCAGGCGCAGCTCGATGCCGGCCTTGGCGGCGTCCGCGGCGAGCAGCCGCATCAGCCGCTCCAGCGCCGCCCGGCCGGACACGTACCGCAGGCTGAACGACAGCCGGGTGCCCGCCTCGATGCCCTCGCCGGCGCAGCCCGGCCCGGTGCCCGGCCGCACGCACACCGCCGGCGTGCTGCTGACGTCCCAGCCATTCTCGGCCAGCAGCGCCCGGGCGCGGCCGATGTCGAACGGCAGCGGGTTGCCGCGCTGGGCCGGCGAGAGGTACTCGCTGTCCGGCACCGGCGGCACCGGACCGTTGGTCCGGTGCCCGTACCCGTGGAAGATGTCCCGGATCGCGGTCTCCTGGTCCAGCGTGTGCTGCAGCGCCTGCCGGAAGTAGGTCTGCTGGAAGATCCGGCCGGCCACGTCTGGGTTGTGGAAGTTCAGCGGCAGGTAGCGGGTGCAGTAGACGTGCTGCGGGATCAGCCGGTAGTGCTCCGCCGCCGGGTCCGCGTCACCGCCGACATCCAGCCCGTACGGGAGGTATCCGACCTGGATCCCGCCGGACCGGTCCGGGCCGGCCCGGAGCAGCTTCAGCATCTCCTCGTCGTCGGCGATCGGCACCTGCCGGAACTCGTCCAGGTGCGGCTTGTTGGGCCCGCAGTAGTGCTCGTTCGGTACGAACGTGACGGCACCGTCGATCGTGAAGCTCTTCAGCCGCCAGGGACCGTTCACCACGCTCCACACCGGGCTGTCCGCCCACCGGGTCCGGATCTCGTTGTCCTCGACGGTCCAGACGCCGTTCTCGGAGACCAGGTAGTCATAAACCGCCGGGATGTCGGCCGGGTCGGACGAGGCGTTTGCCGGGGTGTCGCGGGCGGTCCGGTCCCAGGCCCTCGGCATCGGGGTGATCAGCGAGAGCTGGTTCATCAGCACCCAGGTCTTCGAGTACGCCTTGTCGAACGTGAACCGGACCCGGTCGTCGGCCAGCTTCTCGTACGAGGTCAGGTTGTCTGGGAAGTAGCCCGGGGAGTACGAGCCGAACCGGCGACCCTTGACCGCCATCATGTTCACCCAGAACATGACGTTATCGGCGCAGATCGGCTCGCCGTTGGACCACCGCCACGGCTTGAGGGTGACGGTGACGCTGCGCCCGTCCTCGCTCCACTCCGGTGGGTGGGCGAGGCTGAGATCGAAGTCCACCCCCGGCTGCCCGTCCTTGCCGAGCCAGAACAGCGGTCGGTACATCAGGACCTGGAACTCCAGCAGGTTCCGGATCCCGATCCGCTCCGGCGGTGTGAACGGGAAGATCGTCGAGGGCGGGAAGCCCGGGCTGCAGGCCCAGCCGGCGACGCCTCCCTGGACCGGCCGCTCACCAGTAGCGACCATGGTGGACTGTGTCATGCTACCTCCCGTCGTCGTGAGCCAGAACCCGCTGTTCAGCTGGGTCGGACAGCCGCACCTCGATCTGCCCGGCCAGCTCGTGCGCCGCCTGCATCGCGTCGTCGAAGGAGCTGCCAGTGGTGCACAGGAAGCCGAGGATGTTGTTGCCGTAGGGCGGACGCCGGATCAGGTCCCCCGGCTTCGCCGTGATCTTGAAGAAGAACACCCGGTCCGACTCGACCGCCGACTGTGGTGCGGTGATCTCCTCGACCCGACCCGGCCCGCTGATCAGGCAGGTGCCCGCGGTGTGGACACCGGTGGGCGAGTAGTGGCGGACATCCGGGCGCACCCCCCGGGCCACGTCCATAGTGGCCCGGATCGGGCAGTAGCCGGCGCTGATCCGGGCGAAGTAGTCCAGTCCGCCACCGCCCGGCCGGATCGCGATCTCCAGCAGGTGCGGCGCCCCATGGTGGAACCGGATCTCGGCGTGCATCGCGCTGCGCCGGATCCCCTGGGCGTGCGCGGCCGCGGTGACCGCCCGGTGTACGGCCGCCAGCTGGTCCGGGTCGAGCGAGGTCGGCGCGTGATGCACGTCGTCGTCGAAGGTATCCCCCTCGACCGTCACCCGGTCCACTATCGACCCCAGGTAGACCTCGTCGTCCCAGGCGAGCGCTTCGATCAGCACCTCCGGACCCTCCAGGAACGACTCGACGAGCAGGCCGTGCGGGCCGAGGTCCACGCCGTCCGGCTCCATCATGAACCAGGACATCCGCTGCATCCCGTCGGCCGCCTGCGGTAACCGCAGCCGCAGGTCGTCCGGCCCGTCCAGCCGGAACACGAAGTTGCTGGCGGCGCCGAGGGTGGGCTTGAGGATCACCGGGTACCCGAACTCTGCCGCCGTCGCCAGCGCGGCCGGCAGGTCCGGCACCAGCCGGAACCTCGGCCGCGGCACCCCGCCTCGCTCGTGCGCCCGGCGCATCAGCAGCTTGTTCCGGCTGGTCCGGGCGGTCTCGGCGCCGACCCCGGGCAGGCCGAGCGCCTCGGCGACGATCGCCACCGCCACCACCGCCGACTCGGAGTAGGTCAGTACGCCGTCGAACCGCTCGACCGCGTGCCAGGCCCGCGCCGCCGCGACGATCTCGTCGATGTGCTTCGAGCCGGCGACCCGGTACCGGTGCGCCGGCCAGAAGTCGGGTTCCCCCAGGCCGTTCAGGACGAACAGCTCGGCACCGAACTCCTCGACCTGGCGGTACCGGGACAGGTAGTAGCCGGCGTTCTGCACGGCTTCCAGCGCTAGCAGCTTCATCGGGCACCTCCGCTCGGACGGACGGTGGGGGCCAGCTCCCGGGGCTGGTCGACCGGGGCCAGGCCGGTTCGGTGCGGTGGCCGCCCGAGCGCCCGGTCCGCGAGCGCCCGGGCGACCAGCGGGGCGAACTTGAACGACATGCCCCCGCAGGCCGCGTACGCCCAGACCGCGCCGTCGCCGAGACGGGCCAGCACCGGTCCCCCGCCGGCGCGGTCGGCAAGGTAGTAGCCGTCGCTCGCCCCGAGCACCGCGGCCGGGTCGAAGTCGACCAGCAGCTCCCGGAACTGGTCGACAAGCTGGTTCCGCCAGTGGTCGGGCGGGACCCGGTCGGTCAGCTCCGGCACCTCGCGGCAGGCGCTGGCGGCGCTCAACCGGACCGGCGTGTCGGCCACCGGCGGCATCAGCCAGGCACCGTGCGGGGTTCCGAACGCCGGGATCGCGGGCGTGCCGGCCCAGGCGTCCCGGGACGGGATGGGCGAGTACGACAGCATGGTCTGCCGGTAGAGGGTCAGGTCCGCGCCCAGGGCGGCCGGCAGCAGCTCCCGCGACCACGGCCCGGCCGCGACCACCACCCGGTCGCCGGACAGCTCGCTCCCGCCGTCGAGCCGGACGCCACCGGCCGGCCCGACCCTGGTCGCCCGGCGGCCCGGGTGCAGCCGGACTCCGGGCACCCCCCGCAGCCAGCCGGCCAGCGCCGCCAGCATCCGGTCGGCCAGCACCGCGCCGGCCGCCGGCTCGAACACGGCCGAGCGCCCGGCCGGGAACCGCACCCGCGGGAACCGGGCGGCCAGCTCCCCGGCCGGCAGCTCCTGGGCGGCCGCGCCGGCCCGCCTCAGCAGCTCGAGCTCGGCCGGCACCCGCTCGTCCGGCATCGCGGTCAGCGCGCCGACCTGGTGGTAGAACCGGGTGCCGAGCCGGCGCTCCACCTCCAGCCAGCCGGCGTGGGCGCGTACCGCCGCCCGGGTCAGCACCGGATCGCCGCGGTGCAGCGCCCGCACCACTCGGTGCCGGTCGTGCGAGGTGGCCAGCCGGGACGGGATGCCGGCCTGGTCGACCAGCTCGACCTGCGCTCCGGCGCGGACGCACTCCATCGCCGTGAGCAGGCCGATCACTCCGCCACCGACCACCACCACCCGCACGGGGATCACCGGCCCGGAGCGACCGCGCCGCCGGCCGCCGCCGCGGCGCCCGAGGTTCCCGCCGCCGGCTGGGTGGCCGGGACGCCGGTGGACAGCAGCGGCGGCGTGAACGGCTTGACCGCCGGGGTGTCGAAGGCACCGGCGGTGAGGTCCCCGTCGAACTCGCTGCCCGGGTCCGCGGCCACCGCCGCGGTGAGATCGATCAGGATCGGTGCCGCCCCCGCCAGCAGGGCCTTCACCTCCAGGAACAGGTCGCCGAACGCCTCCGACTCGACATCGATGTCCAGCCCGTCCAGCGCCGCCGCCCGGTTCGCCAACCGATCGATGTGGACCAGGATGGTGTCCGCCGCCCGGTTGAGGCTGTAGCTGGGCATCTCGTAGAAGACGCCGAACCGGTCCAGCATGGTCGCCGCCCGGCCGCGCGCCGCGGTGGACACCGGAAGCCACGCCGCCGCACCGCTGGCGGCGTTGGCGACCGCCTTGCCGAGCGCCCCGGCCAGCCGGTTCCACGGCCCGACCAGCCGGTCCTGCGCGACCTTGGAAAGGCCCGCCCGGCTGAACGTGGTCCGCTGGTGCTCCGGAGCGGTGAGCGCCAGGTAGAGCCGCACCACGTCCCGCGGCACCTCCCGCAGGATCTCCTGGCAGGTGACGACGTTTCCCTTGCTAGTGGAGAACTTCTCGCTCTCCAGCTCGTAAAACTCGTTGTTGATAATCCACTCTGGTCGGATGTACCCGTCCCCGTGGGCCATCAGCATCGCCAGGTGCGGGAAGCAGAAGAAGAACGCGTTGTCGAAGCCGAGGAAGTGCACCATCCGCCGGTTCTCCTCAACCCGCCACAGCGCGGCGGGCGGGAGCTGCGGGCCGGTGCGCTGACCGGCCGCGTACGAGGTGGTGTACATCCCGGCCGGGATCAGCTCCAGCCAGGCGTTGAGCACCTGCCCCGGGGTCTCCGGGAACGGCGCCGGCATCCCCCAGTCGAGCGGGTAGGTGATCGGGACGTCCGGCAGCGGGCGGTCCAGCACCTCCCGGATCATCTGCGCCAGGTGCGGCCGCCAGTACGGCATCCAGGCCTCGTGGTACGCGGTCAGCCGGTCCCGGTGCTCCTCCAGCGGCAGCACCAGAATGTTCGCCTCCCGGTAGCCGGGCTTCTGCGCCGGGTCGAGCGTGTAGTGCGGGTCGATCAGCTGGTCGAAGTTGTTCGGGTGGTTGCAGGTCTCGCACAGGCCACCCCGACAGACGGTCAGGCAGACCGGGCAGTCCCCCTCCACCAGACCCTCCACCAGGAACTCCCCGGTCCGCTCCAGATAGGGCAGTCGGACCGTCTTGCGCCGGAACGTGCCGGCCGCGTGCAGCCGACGGAAGTAGTCGAGTACCGTCGCCTGGTAGGTCTCGTCGAACGGGCCGAAACCGTCCACCGAGATGCCGATCGCGCTCAGCGCCTCCTGGATCTCGGCGGTGGAGGCGCGGCACAGCTCCTCCGGGTCGATGCCGCGCCGCCGGGCGGTGGTGGTGACGAAGGTCTGGCTGTCGTCGGTGCCGGTCGAGAAGACCACGTCCCGGCCGCGCGCCCGCTGGTACCGCGCGTAGACATCGCCCGCCAGGTACGGGCCGGCAATGTGACCGAGGTGCATCCCGCCGTTCGGGGTCGGGTTCGGCCCGAGGACCAGCACCGCACGGTCGTCGGTGGCCGGCCGGGGCGGGGTCATGCCGTGGCCCCGACCCGGTCCCGGGAGATGAACCGCTGGGCCATCTCCTGGTCCCACCAGACACTGTAGAACTCGAAGTCCTGGTCGGTGTCGTTCAGGACGTGGTGCTGCCGCCCCGGCCGGAAGTACGCGACGTCACCGGCCCGGAACGGGGTCAGCTCGTCGTCGCACTCGATCACCGCCTCGCCGCTGACCGCGACGAAGATCTCGTGCTCGTGATGGGAGTGCAGGACGGAGTGGGTGCCGGCCCGGACCACCGCCCAGGCCGCCTCGAACGGGGAGTTCAGCACCTCCCACGGCTGGAGCCGCTGTGCGTCCACCCCGTACTCGGGTTGGAGATTGTCCCGGTCCAGCCGGACGACGTCTAGTGACATGGCTACCTCCCAGAAATCTGCTCGAGAGTGCTCGGACCATCCTTTGTGTGCCGGGTGCGGATGGTCGCCTTGTGCGGGTCGCCGACCAGCACTGTTTCGATGACGTCCGTCCCGGCCTGCCCGGGCGTGCGCAGCGAGCTGCGGTAGAGCACCCGCAGCTGGGCCAGCTCCAACCCGCTGATCCGTTCCAGCTCGGCGGCCAGCTCCCCGGCCGGCTCCGACTCGTCGGCCAGCAGGGCGTGGATCTCCACGGCCCGGCCGAGCAGCCCCGGGTGCTCTCGCTGCAGGAACTCCGCCAGCCCTGACCCATTGCCGGCGAACGGCGAGAACGCCATGCAGACCAGCTGCTCCTCGGTCAGCCCGAAGGTCTCGCGAGCGTAGTCGTCGGCCGCGCCCCGCATCCGGGACACCGCCCCCGGCCCCTCGTACCGGGCCCGCATCAGCTCCACCAGGTCGGGCGGGAAGTCCTTCCTACGCATCAGCCCGAGCGCGAACTCGACGTACTCGGCCATCCCTTCGGCGTACGAGCGGCCGAACACCCGCTCGCACTTGAGTGCCCGCAGGTGCGCCATCAGCGCCGGGTTGCCGCAGTCCGACTCGGTGAAGCTGAACGCGAGGTCGTCGAACGTGAAGCCCAGGAAGCCGGTCAGCAGCTCCAGATGGTCGCCGGCGGCGTACTGGGTGTCCGCGTAGATCGAGAAGAACTGCAGCCGGTCCGGCACGTCCGAGGAGACCCGCCGCTGCTCGATCACGTCGGCGGCGGCTCCCGGGCCGTGGATGTCGGTGAAGTAGACCTGTGACAGCCGGTCGATGTGGGACAGCAGCCGCCCGACCCCGTTGCCCTGACTCGGCTTGGTGGGCGGGGCCAGCCGGCGGGCCAGCCGGCCCACCCAGAGCGCGTACTGGCGCTGCTCCTGCTGCGAGTCGCCGGTGATGAACACGTCGGCGCCGTCGCCGTACGAGGCGGCCAGGCCGAACGAGTTGACCACGCTCAGGTTGCAGGCGTTGCAGAAGGTGGGGCGGCCGTCGGCGAACGTGCGGTGGCCGGTCATCAGGATGTCCAGCCGGTTGCGCCGGATCACGTGGTCCCGCTGCGGCGCGTCCACGTCGAACGGCGCCACCTCGTTCCCGTCCACCAGCAGCAGCTCGCAGTCCGGGTCGGCGTCGAGCCGGAGCGCCGCGTACGCCCGATCGACGTTTACCAGGACGGCCCGCGGCATGCCGGCGTGCCGGTTCGTGACCACCCTCATCCGGAAGGTGCTGCCGTTGACCCGGTCCAGGATGAGCTGCATGGCGCGGACGAACGCCAGCGCGTACGCGCTGTCCTTGCCGCCGCCGAACGCCACCAGCACCAGGTTGCGGGCCAGCTCCTCGCGATCCGGCAGGGCTTCCTGCAGCCGGACGCTGCACCGCAGCGCCGCCGCCAGGTTGGCCGCCGGCATCGCCCTCCGCAGCGCCAGGTAGGCCGCCTCGCGTACCCCGGCTGCCCCAGCCCGATCCAGCATGACCATCCGGCCTCCCTCGGCTGCGCTGAGCACCTCCAACCGGTTAGAGCCGGTGTGACCCGGTCGGTGATACAGCCCGGTGCCCGGTGGCGGTATCAAAACCGGGTCGCCGCGCCCTCTGTTTGGCATGGACCACCCGGCCACCGCCGTCCGCGTCGACCTCGGCTCCACCCGGTCCTTCGGCGGATTCATCGCACGCGCCCACCAGGCCGGAACCCTCGTGGTCCAGCCGCGCATGGGGATGAGCAGCCCGCGCACCATGCGGGCTGGTCTGCTCGCCACCCGGCGCGCCGACGCGACCACGGTGGGGACGATCACGCTGGACAGCTACACCCGGATGGGCGAGCACGTGGACGCGCGCGCGGCGGTGGCGGCCGGGATCGAGCTGAACGGGTATCCGATCGTGGCGCACGACCTGGCGACCACCCGCGCCGTGCTGGCCGGAGTTGCCGGGCCCGACTTCCCGGTCCAGGTAAGGCACGGTTCGCCCGGTCCGGAGCGGATCTTCGAGGCGCTGATCGAGGCCGGGCTGCACGCCACCGAGGGCGGGCCGGTGTCGTACTGCCTGCCCTACAGCCGGGCTCCGCTGGCGGACTCGGTACGCAGCTGGGCGCGCTGCTGCGAGCTGCTGGCGGGCCTGCGCCAGACCGGGGTCGAGCCGCACCTGGAGAGCTTCGGCGGGTGCATGATGGGTCAGCTCTGCCCGCCCAGCCTGCTGGTCGCGATCAGCGTGCTGGAGTGCCTGTTCTTCCGCCAGCACGGCCTGCGGAGCGTCTCGTTGAGCTACGCCCAGCAGACCAACCCGGACCAGGACCGGGAGGCGGTGCGGGCGTTGCGGCGGCTGGCCGCCGAGCGGATGCCGGACGTCGAGTCTCATGTTGTTATCTATGCCTACATGGGGATGTATCCGCAGGTGGCCGATGGCGCCGCGCAGCTGCTGGCCGACGCCGCCGCGCTGACGGTCCAGACCGGGGCGGCCCGGTTGATCGTGAAGACGGTCGCCGAGGCGCACCGGATCCCGTCCATCGCCGACAACGTCGCCGCGCTGGAGACCGCCGCCGCCGTGGCGGTGGAGCCCCGCCCGGTGGCGGCCGGCGAGGTCCCGGACACCGGCATCTACCAGCAGGCGCGGGCGCTGGTCGACGCGGTGGTCGAGCTGCGGGCGGATCTCGGTCAGGCGCTGGTGGACGCGTTCCGGCTGGGTTACCTCGATATCCCGTACTGCCTGCATCCGGACAACGCCGGCCGGACCCGCAGCTACCTCGACGGCACCGGCCGGCTGCACTGGTCCCGGACCGGGTCGCTGCCGATCGGCGGGATGGTCCGGCCATCCGGGTCCGCCGAGCTCACCGCGGCCGAGCTGCTCGCCTCGCTGTCCTACGTCCAGCGCAAGTACGACAACGCCAGCCGGCCGCGAGAGCCCAAGGAGCGACATAGATGGCCCAGACCCAGCCCACCCGCCCCGCCGGCCCCCACCGGACGCCAGCCAGCCCGCGCGAGCACCTCTCCTCGCCCGTCACCAGGTCAGCGCTGACGATCCAGCACCGGATGCTGGTCGCGGCCCGCGAGTTCCTGGATGGTGAGGGCTTCACCGAGCTGGTCGCGCCGGTCATCGGTCCAGTCACCGATCCCGGCGCGCGGGGCGCCAAGCAGGTCGACGTGGACTACTACGGCCACCGCTACAAGCTGATGACCAGCGCGATCCTCTACAAGCAGGCGGCGCTGGCGGCGTTCGACCGGATCTTCTACATCGCCCCGAACGTGCGCCTCGAGCCGCTGGAGACCGCGTCGACCAACCGGCATCTGGCCGAGTTCCACCAGATCGACGTCGAGATGGCCGGCGCGTCCCGGGAAGCGATCATGCAGCTGGCCGAACGGCTGGTCGGACACGTGGTGCGGCAGGTGGTCGCGCAGCTGCCCGGCGAGCTGGCGAGCCTCGGCCGGGACACCAGCATGTTCGCCGAGCTGCTGTCGCAGCCGTTCGGGCAGCGGTCCCACGCCGACGCGGTGGCTGACCTGCGGGGGCAGGGACATGACCAGAGTCCGGACGCCGAGATCGATTGGGCCGGGGAGGCGATGCTGTCGCGCAAGGCGAGCCGGCCGTTCTTCGTCACCGACTACCCCAAGGGTTCCCGCGGGTTCTACGACCGGGAGAGCCGCGAGCGGCCAGGGTTCCTGCGCAACTTCGACCTGATCGCGCCCGAGGGGTACGGCGAGCTGAGCAGCGGGAGCGAGCGGGAGCACGACTACGCCACCATCGTGGCGAGGATCCGGGAGACCGGGGAGAACCCTGCCAAGTACGGCTGGTATCTGCAGATGGTCCGGGAGGGGATCCCGGACAGCGCCGGCTTCGGCATCGGGCTGGAGCGGTTCACGCGCTACGTTGCCGGTCTCGACTCGGTGTGGCAGGCCAGCGCGTACCCCAAGGTCCCCGGAGTGGCACTGCCATGAGCGAGGGTCGCCAGCGAGGCGGAGCGCAGCGGGAGTTGCTGCCATGAGCGAGCTGCGGGCCGACGGTTTCCCGGAGGAGGCTGTCCGGGAGCGGGCGCGCGGCGGGGCGGCGACGGCGTTCCCGGACCCGGGTGAGTACGGGCGGGTGCTGTTCGGTGCCGACCCGACCGAGTCCGCCGGCGCGGCGGCCGACCTGCTCGACCGGCTCCGGCTGGTCCCCCCGATCTTCGTCCCGCACCGGCTGGAGCGACTGATCGACCTGGCCCGGGAGCCGATGTACCGGGATGTGGAGCTCGAAACGATGGTGGGCGGCTTCCGGTCGACCCTGCCGATCTACCTGTCCGCGTTCGGTTCGACCCGGGCGACCAGCGGCGACCGGGGGCTGGCGGTCAGCCGGCAGGCCGGCCGGCTCGGGATCCCGATGGTGGTGGGCGAGAACGTGATGCCGGTCAAAGGTTACGGCCGGATCGAGGACCACGCGGAGCAGTCGATGCTGGGCCGGATCAGCACGTACGCGACGCACGCGCTGGACGGTTACGGTGGGGTGGCGATCCAGCAGAGCACCGAGGACGCCGACGCCGAGGTGTGGAACTTGGTCTACAGTGATCCAAACGTCCAGTCGCTGCTGGAGTCGGGCCGGCTGGCCTTCGAGCTGAAGGTCGGCCAGGGCGCCAAGCCCGGCCTGGGTGGGATGACCGTGCTCGACCCGAGCACCGCTGCCCGGCTGACGGACGCGTTCATCATGGACCCGGTGTTCGGCGGCCGGGGCGACGCGGTGCTTCGCTGCGGCAGCCCCGGCACCTTCACCGACGAGATCCTGCGGCAGCAGATCCGCTTGATGCGCAACAACTTCCCGCAGGCCCGGGTGTGGGTGAAGCTGCCGCCGGCCCGGGACGTGCGGGAGGCCGCGCTGGTGGCCTGGGAGGCCGGCGCGGACGCGGTCACCGTGGACGGAGCCGAGGGTGGCACCGGGTGGGCACCGGTAGCGTTCCTGGCACACGTCGGGCTGCCGCTGGGCGAGTGCCTGCGCCGGCTCGGCGAAGCGCGCGAGCCGAGCCAGCATCGCGGTGGCGAGGCCCGCGCGCCGGACCGGCACCGCGGCGACCGTCCCTCGTGCCTGCTGGTGTCCGGCCGGATGTGGGAGGGAGCGCGGGTCGCGAAGAGCCTGGCGCTCGGGGCGGACGCCGTCGGGCTGGGCCGGGCGGCGCTGATCGCGGTCGACACCGACGCCGAGAACGGGCTGGTCAACCTCGTCGGGTGCCTGTCGCTGGAGCTGCAGATGCTGACCAGCGCGCTCGGCAAGTACCACGTCGGACTGCTGGCTCGCGAGGATGTGTGGTCGCCGGACGAGCCGGTCCATCCCGTCCCGCACAGCAGTTCAACTGAGTCCGTCCGCAGTTGAACGCGGTAGCAGTTGAACGCGGCCGCCCGTACCTCCGTTCGTTGACGGCCGGCGCCGCTGCTTGCAGAGTGGATCGAAGAACTCACGCACATGGCGGTCGGAGGTGACGATGCCGGACGACTCGATGCCCCACCGCCGGCCGGCTCTGCTCGACGCCGACGGCCAGCTCCCGGGCCCGGACAACCACCGGCTGCTGCTCCGCCTGCTCGGCGGCTTCCGGCTGGAGCAGGCCGGACGCGTCCTGCCGATTCCGCACAGCGCCCGCCGGATCGTCGCGTTCCTGGGGATCCGTGGGCGGTGCGACCGCACCGAGATCGCCGGCACGCTGTGGCCGGACATGCCCGAGGCGAAGGCGCTGGCGAGCCTGCGTACGGCGCTGTGGCGGCTGCGGCGGCTCACCGGCCTGCGGGTGGTCGACGGGCAGGACGCGCTCGCCACCGCCGGCACCGTCGACGTGGACGTGCAGGCGTTCGTGGCCTCCGTACGGCAGATCCTGACAACCGACGACGGCCGGATCGAACGGTCGCCGATGCCCGTCCTGCCGGCCATCGGTGAGCTGCTCCCGGGCTGGTACGAGGACTGGGTGCTGTTCGAGCGGGAACGGATGCGGCAGCTACAGATGCACGCGCTGGAGACGGTCGCGGAGCGGCTGACCTCGGCCCGACGGTACGCGGAGGCGATCGATGCCGCCCTGGCCGCGGTCTGGCTGGAGCCGCTGCGGGAGAGCGCCACCCGCGCCCTGATCGTCGCGCATCTGGGCGAGAACAACCTGGTCGAGGCGGTCCGCTGCTTCGAGTCGTTCCGGGACAACCTGGTCACCGAGCTGGGGGTGCAACCGTCGCCTGAGCTGGAACGCCTCGTGCAGTCGTGCCTGACCCGCCTGGCCTGACCGGCCCGGCAGCCCCGGCGGGCCCAGTGGCCTGTGCCCGGCATCGGCCGGTTTGTATCAGCCGTGGCCGTTGCCGGCCTCTCCATGGTGGAAGGTTGTTCCGGGGGCCGGATCATCCGAGATCTGAGGAGAGCGCATGAAGAACCGCGAAGTCGAGCTGCTCGCGATCGGCGGAGGACCGGCCAACCTAGCGCTGGCCGTCGCGCTCGAGGAGCTCGGCTCGACCGATCTCGCCGCGAGCTCCCTGGTCGTCGAACGCAGCCAGACCATCCAGTGGCAGCAGGGCCTGCTCATGCCCTGGGCCAAGAGCCAGGTCTCGTTCCTCAAGGACGTCGTGACGCTGCGGGACCCGCGGAGCCGGTTCTCGTTCCTCAACTATCTCCATACGGTCGGCCGGCTCGACGACTTCGTCAACCTGGGCAGCTCCACCCCCCACCGGATCGAGATCTCCGGCTACCTCCGCTGGGTGGCGAACTCGCTGTCGAAGGTTCGGCTCGAGCTCGGGCGCACCTGCACCTCGATCGAACCGCGCCGGGACGAGCGGGGCACTCTGATCGGGTGGGTGGCCGGGTTCGACGACGGGACGTCGGTCTCGAGTCGCTACCTCGTCATCGGAGCCGGCCGGGACCCGTACGTCCCGCCGGTGTTCGCCGGCCTTTCGGCCGACCGCGTGATCCACAGCACCCTGTACCGGTCGCGGGTCGCTGGGCTGTCCCGGGAGCTGGCCGGGCAGGTCGCGGTCGTCGGCAGCGCCGAGAGCGCCGCCGAGATGTTCCAGGCGCTCCAGGAGGACCTGCCCAACTGCGATCTGGTGTGGCTGATGCGCTCGATCGGCCTGAAGAAGTACGACACGAACAAGTTCGTCAACGAGCTGTTCTACCCGTCATTCGTGGACGAGTTCTTCGCGGCCCGGCCGGAGGCGCGGGCACAGATCCTGGCGGAGATGCACCGCACCAACTACTCCGGCGTCGCGGCGGGCCTGCTCGACAGCCTCTACTGTGATCTCTACCTGGACCGCCTGACCAGCCGCAACCGCAAGCGCGTCGTCACGATGGCGGAAGTCACCGCGGCGACGGAGCAGGGCGGGCAGGCGGTGCTCGAGCTGACCGACCGGAGGACCGGCGCGGTCTCGGAGCAACGCTTCGAGCTGGTGTGCCTGGGCACCGGGTTCGTGCGGGAGCCGCCGGCCCTGATCCGGAAACTGGCCACCTCCCTTGGCCTGGACCAGGTGGCGGTGAGCCGCCAGTACCGGCTGATCCTGGACGAGCCGTCGCCGGCCGCCTGCTACCTGCAGGGCGTCAACGAGGCCACCCACGGGATCGCCGACTCGCTGCTCAGCGTGCTCGCCCCGCGGGCAGCCGACATCACCCAGGACATCCTCTCCCACCGCCGGCAGGCGATCGACGACCATCACAGCGCTGCCGGCCGGTTCGAACCGGAGATTCACCGGTAGACGCGGACCGTCACATGCCGGTGACGACATGACTACGCGATCGTGATGGGGACTCTGGTTTGGTCTCATCGCTCCTTCAGAACGCGGTGCCTGGGCACCGCGTTCGCCGTGGAGCGGTTGCTGCCGCCGAACCGAAAGGACTGACAGTGTCGTCACGTTCTCCCTTGGATGCCGGCCTATTGCCCATGGACAACCTCAGCCACGACGCTCGGGACCTGCCGGTCGGCGAGCTCCTCAATCGCGCCACCGAACGGGACTGGGCGGCCTGGGACGAGCTGGTGAGCCGGTTCGGGCGGCTGGTCCTCCGGGCCGGTCGCCGGATCGGCCTCAACCACGCCGATGCGGCTGACGTGGCGCAGCTGACCTGGATCCGGCTGCTGGAGCACGCGCATCAGATCCGGGAGCCGGAGCGGCTCCCGGCCTGGCTGACCTCGACGGCGCGGCGGGAGGCGATCCGGGTCGCGGTCGATGCGAAGCGGTACGTCCTATATGCCGACCCGACGACCGAGTACGGTGTGGAGCGTCGCGGCTCGGTCCGGGACTTCTACCCGGTCGACGGCGACTACGGACCCGAGATCGAAGCGGCGCTCGCCCGGCTGCCGACCCGCTACCAGCAGCTGATCCGGCTCCTGACGTCCGACGACTGCCCCAGCTACGCGGAGATAGCCGTCCGGATGCACATGCCGATCGGCAGCATCGGGCCGATGCGCATGCGCGCGCTGGCGATGCTGCGGCGCACCCCGGAGCTCGCCGGGGTGGTCCGCCGCCGGTCGGCCGGGTAGGAACACGCCGGCCCGCCGCTGCCCCGGAGGTCGAGTGTAGACACTCAGGCGGCCGCCCCGGAGCCGCTGCCGTCCACCCGTACCCACATCTCCTCGGCCAGCCGCTCCCACGCCTTGGCGCACCGGAGAGCCAGCTCGGCGATGGTGTAGGTGCAGTGCGGCGGGACCTCCGCCACCGCCGGAGACCAGTCGGCCGGGTCGACCACGTGCGAGTCGAGCCAGCGCAGCAGGCTCCGGCCCTTCTCCGAGTACCGCAGCGAAGGATCTCCCTTCAGCCGCTGCAGCAGCAACGAGGAGGTCGCGGCCTCGGAGCTCGCCGCCACCTGGTGCAGCTGCCGGACCGCTCCGGCCCGGGCGCTCGGCACGCTTCTGGTGCGGTCGCGCTGCCCGCCGTGACGGACCCCGAGCGGCACCGGGCTCTCACCGTTGCGCACCCGCTGGCGGACGTCCCGGGCGGTCGCCAGGGAGACACCGGCGGAGCTGGCGATCTCCCGCAGCGACGCGCTCGGGCGCTCGGCGATCAGCGCGGCGGCCCGCCGGCGGCTCTCGGCGGTGCTCAGCGGCCGGACCTTCCCGTCCCGCCCGACCCGGGCCACCGCCTGGTCCGCGGGGTTGGTGAGGCGGTCCCGGATGGCGCGGGCGGTCTTCGGGGACAGTCCGGCGGCGGCCGCGACGGCGCGATCCGACCACTCCGGGTACAACGCGATGATCCGGGCGGCCGCGACCCGCCGGTCATCGATCGACAGCGGAAGGCCGTGCGACACGTTCGCCTCGACCGCCTTCACGAACGCGGCGTTCTCGCCCCCGTCGAAGAAGACGGCCCGGATCTCGGTCTCACCCAGGAGCCTGGCCGCCTGCACTCGATGCACCCCGTCGACTACCCGCATGGTGGGCCGGTGCACCAGAATCGGGGGCAGGCTCGCGCCGGTCTGCGCCAGCAACCGGGTGTGACCGACGTCCTCCCCGCGCAGCCGGGGCGAGCCGTCGAGCACCAGGCCGGCGATGCGCACCACCGACACCTCCGCCCGGCCGGCGCGCGGTCCACCGCCGCCCGGCCCGCTGTCGCCCTCCGGCCCGCTGTCGCCCGGCCCGCCGCCGCGCTGGTTCGGTAACTGATGCTCTGGGTGGCGCTCATGGGCGCGCAGTTCGATCCGGGTGTCCATGCTGCCCTCCGGTTCTCGGAGCGTACGACGCTGGTTCGGTACGTCCGCCTCCCCAACCGGGTAGGCCGGGAGTCTCTCGACGTGCCGTTTCATTCACGATCCGTGACGTTAGTGAGACGGCCTACGCGTTCGCGACCAGACATCGACCGGACTCCGACCCGATTCCGACCTGTTGGCGATCCGTGCCCGACCAGCCGCCGGCCCAACCTCGGCCGATCGTCCACGGTCCGGGGTTGCTCGGTCGTGGTCGACTGACCCAGGGCTTCCCGAAGCAACGCCGGTGGGTGGGTAGCGTGCCTGGCCAGGGGAACAAAAGTTGCACGACAGGAAGCTTGCTCCCCGCGGCGTGATCTTACCCAAGGAATTGCGTCGTCGGGGGAGGAAGACTGTGGAGTTTGGCGTCCTGGGCCCGCTTCAGGTGCGCCACGCAGGCGAGAACCTGCTGCTGGGCACTCCCCAGCAGCAGCTGGTTCTCGTCCTGTTGGTGGTGAACCTGGGACGAGCCGCGAGCCTGGAAGGAGTGATCTACGAACTATGGGGGGAAACACCACCGCCGTCGGCAGTCGCTAAGGTACGCGGCTACGCGGCCGCGCTGCGGCGGCTGTTCGAGTCGGTACAGCCCGGTGTAGACCGGATAATCCGTGCCGGTTCCGGATATCTGCTGAATGTGGACGACTCGGAGGTGGACCTGGGGCAGTTCAGCCAGGATGTCAGCCACGGCCGGCGCGCACTGGCGGTCGGTGACCTACCGGCGGCGCGGGACAGCTTCGAACAGGCGCTCGGCCGCTGGCGGGGGACCATGCTCGACGGCCTGCCCCGCGGTCCACTGATCGCGAGCCGGTGCAGCACGGTCGAGCAGGACCGGCTGGCGGTGATCGACAGCCTGGCCGAGCTCCAGCTCCGGCAGGGACAGCCGGCGCAGGCGAGCGCCCTGATCTGGCCGCAGGTGCACGCCGAACCGCTGCGGGAGCAGTCGTACGCGCTGCTGATGCGCGCCCGGTACCAGGTCGACGGCGTGGCCGGAGCGCTCGACGTGTACGAGACCCTGCGACGGAGCCTGGCCGAGCAGCTGGGCATCGAGCCGGGCGCCGAGCTGCAGCGACTGCATCGGGCGGTGCTGAACCGCGACCGTGCCCTGGAGCCGCCGGACTCGGCCCCGCCGCCCCCCGCGTACCCGGAGCAGCCGCCGCCCCCCGCGTACCCGCAGCCGGCCTACCCGGAGCCGGCCGCCGCCACGGCGAACCGGGCCGGCGGTGGCAGCCTGCGCGAGCCCCCGGTGCTCTGTACGCTGCCGCCCGACCTCCCCGACTTCGTGGGCCGCCGGCCGGAGGCCCGACTGCTGCGTGACCTGCTGGCGCGCCAGCCCAGAGCCGGGGTCGCGGTGGTCGCGATCGCCGGCCGGGGCGGGGTAGGCAAGACCACACTCGGCGTACACGTCGCTCACGGCCTGCAGGCCGACTACCCGGATGGCCAGATCTACGTCGACCTGCGCGGCTACGACCGGCGGCGGGCAGCCACCGCGTACGAGGTGCTGGGCCGGCTGCTCCGGCTGCTCGGGGTCGACCGGTCGGCGGTCTCCGAGTCGGCTGCGGAGCGGACCGAGCGGTACCGCGACGCGCTGGCCCGCCGGCGAGTGCTGCTGGTGCTGGACAACGTCGCCAGCGATCGACAGATCCGCCCCCTGATCCCGGGCGGCCGCGGCTGCGCCGTCATCGCGATCAGCCGGGCCCGGCTCGGTGCGTCGTTCGGGGCGCACCTGCTCGACCTCGACGTGCTCGACGGCCCGACCGCCTCCGGCCTGCTCGCCCACCTCGCGGGTACCAGCCGGACCGAGGCCGAGCCCGGTGCCGTGGCCGAGCTCGCGCAGCTGTGCGGTTATCTGCCACTGGCGCTCCGGATCGCCGGCGGGCGGCTCGCGGCCAAGCCGCACTGGAGCGTCGGCAAGCTGGTGGAGCTGCTGCGCGACGAACGCGCCCGGCTGGACCAGCTGAGCCATCATCACCTGGACCTGCGTTCGAGCATCACGCTCAGCTACCGCAGCCTGCCGCAGGACGCCCAGCGGCTGTTCCGCCGGCTCGGCGCGCTCGAACCCTCCGAGATCAGCCTGCGGCTCGCGGCGGCCGTGCTCGACAGCTCGACCGCCGACGCCGAGCAGGTGCTGGAGCAGCTGGTCGACGCCCGGCTCGTGCAGGTCTCCGGTCGCGACCCGGGTGGCGAGCTGCGCTGCCGCCTGGACGACCTGCTCCGGCTGTTCGCCGGCGAGTGCGCCGAGCGCGAGGAGACGCCGCACCAGCTGGCCGCCGCCCGGGCCCGGGCGCTGCGCACCCGCGCGCCCCGCCCGCCCCGACCGCCCCGACCGCGCCGACCGTCCCGCTGAGCCGCCGGCCCGTCCCGCCCGGGCCACGGTACGATCGACCCGGTACGCGACTGGCGCAACAGATGGTGGAACCGACCACCGGGAAGCGGAGCGCCGCCGCACCGCGCGCCTGGGTGCGGTGGTCGACAAGGAGCACGCCGATGCACGTGCCATCGATCCCGGCCCTGACCGCCGCCGACCCGCAGCTGGCCGCCCTGGTCGAGCGGGAAGCCGAGCGACAGCACGACAAGCTGCGGCTGATCCCGTCCGAGAACTACGTCTCCACCGCGGTGCTGGAGGCATCCGGCACGGTGCTGACCAACAAGTACTCCGAGGGGTACGCGGGGCGGCGCTACTACGAGGGTCAGCAGCTCATCGACCCGATCGAGACCCTGGCGGTGGACCGGGCGCGGGCGCTGTTCGGCGTCGACCACGCCAACGTCCAGCCGTACTCCGGCTCGCCCGCGAACCTGGCCGTCTACCTGGCCTTCGCCGAGCCGGGCGACCCGGTGCTGGGGATGGCGCTGCCGATGGGCGGGCACCTGACCCACGGCTGGTCGGTCTCGGCCACCGGCCGCTGGTTCCGCTCGGTGCAGTACGGCGTGCGCCGCGAGACCGGCCGGCTCGACCTCGACCAGGTACGCGACCTGGCCCGCCGCGAGCGCCCGAAGCTGATCTTCTGCGGCGGCACCGCGATCCCGCGCACCATCGACTTCCCGGCGTTCGCGGAGATCGCCCGGGAGGTCGAGGCGGTGCTGGTCGCCGACATCGCCCACATCGCCGGGCTGATCGCCGGCGGCGCCCACCCGTCACCGGTCGGGCACGCCGACGTGATCTCCACGACCACCCACAAGACCCTGCGTGGCCCGCGCGGTGCGATGCTGATGTGCACGCAGGCGCATGCGAAGGCGCTCGACAAGGCCGTCTTCCCGGGGCTGCAGGGCGGCCCGCACAACCACACCACCGCCGGGATCGCGGTGTCCCTGCACGAGGCCGCCCAACCCAGCTTCGCCGCGTACGCGGCACAGGTCGTCCGAAACGCCCAGGCCCTCGCCACCGCCCTGCTGGACCGCGGCTTCGACCTGGTCTCCGGCGGCACCGACAACCACCTGATCCTGGCCGACCTGACCAGCAAGGGGATCGGCGGCAAGCCGGCCGCGCAGGCGCTGGACCGGGCCGGGATCGAGTGCAACTACAACACGGTCCCGTTCGACCCGCGCAAGCCGTTCGACCCGTCCGGCATCCGCCTCGGCACTCCCGCCCTCACCACCCGCGGGTTGTCGCAGGCGCAGATGCCGACCCTGGCCGGCTGGATCGACGAGGCCATCGCCGCCGCCACCAAGGAGGACGAGGCGACCCTGACCCGGATCGCCGGCGAGGTCCGGGAGCTGCTCGCCGAGTACCCGATGCCCGGCTGGTCGTCACGGCCGTAGATATCCGGCGGCCTCTAGATCACCTACATATGGTAACTCAAACTATGGTAACTGGAGTTATGGATTCTGGCCCCGTCAGCCGCCGGCGATGCTGGGGAGGATCTGGACCTCGGCCTGGGCGGGCACCGGCGTGTCCAGGCCGGCGAGCCGGCGCACATCCTCGCCGTCCACATAGACGTTCACGTAGCGGCGGAGCTCGCCAGCCTCGTTTCGCACCCGCCGCTCCAGCCGGGGCCAGCGCGCGCCGACCTCGTCCAGCACCGCCCGCAGCGTCCCGGACGCGGACACGTCGAGCCGGCCCGAACCGCCGGCTTCGGGGCGCAGCACGCCCGGGATCAGCAGCGTGGCCATCACACCTGCGCCGCCCGCACGCACAGCACATCCGGCAGGTGGGCGGCGACCGGCGCCCACGACTCGCCCTCGTCCCGGCTGGCGAACACCTCACCCGAACGGGTACCGAAGTAGACCCCGGCCGGCTCCGCGTCGTCCGCGCACATCGCGTCCCGCAGCACCGACGGGTAGAACGGCTCGGCCGGCAGCCCATCGGTCAGCGCCTCCCAGGTCGCGCCGGCGTCCGCGGACCGGAACACCCGGCACCGCTGGTCGGGCGGGAACCGCTCCCCGTCGGCGGTCAGCGGGAAGTTCCAGATCACGCCGGTCCGGCGGGGGTGGGCGACCATCGCGAAGCCGAAGTCGCTGGGCAACCCGTCGGCGATCGAGGTCCATGAGCCGCCGCCGTCATCGGACCGGTAGACCCCGTGGTGGTTCTGCGCGTACAGCCGCGCCGGGTCCTCCGGGTCCCGAGCCACCTTGTGCACGCACTGGCCGAACTCCGGCCACGGGTCGGGCAGGAAGTAGGCCTTGATGCCGGTGTTGCTGGCGTTCCACGAGGCGCCACCGTCGCCGGTCCGGTAGACCCCGCCGGCGGACATCGCCACCAGGGTGGTCGCGAGGTCGGTCGGGTGGGGCAGCACGGTGTGGATCGCCTGCCCACCGAACCCGGCCCCCCAGTCCGGGCGGTGCGGGTGGTCCCACAGCCCGCGCACCAGCTGGTAACTGACCCCGCCGTCGTCGGAGACGAACAGCGCCGAGGGCTGAGTCCCGGCGTACACCCGCTGCGGCTGGGCGGCCGGGCCCGGCGCGATCTGCCACACCCGCTCCAGGGTCACCTCGGTGTCGGCCGGGAACGCCACCGGCGCCTGCTCCGGCTCCTGCCAGGACTCCCCCAGGTCGTCGCTGGTGGCCACGCTCGGGCCGTAGTGAGAGCTGGTCACGCCGGCCAGCAGCCGCGGCGTGGCCGGGCGCTGGTCGATCGCGACCGCGTACACCGCGTTCATCGGATAGTGCGGCCCGGACACCCGCCAGGACCGGCGGTCGTCCTCACTGCGGGCAAGGTAGAGACCCTTCCCGGTGCCGATCGCGAGCAGAACCGTCATCGTCGATCTCCTTCGTCTCCAGTCGGCGCCTCCAGTCGGCGCCTCCAGTCAGTTGACGAACCGGCCCGGTTCGAATCGACACCCTACCCCCACGGCCGGACTCCCGGGCCGGTACCGGCTGGTCGGCCTGACCGGTCAGGTAGCCCAGGCCCGGTCAGGTAGCCCAGGCCCGGTCAGGCAGCCCAGGCCCGGTCAGGCAGCCAGGCCGGTCAGGTAGGCGGTCAGGTAGGCACCGACCTGCTCGGCCGGCGCCGGGCGGACCAGCTGGAAGCCCTGACCGTACCGGCAGCCGGCGTCACGCACCACCGCCACCTGGTCCGCGGTCTCCAGCCCCTCGGCGACCACCGCCAGTCCGAGCCGGCGGGCGACATCGACGACCGCGGTGGCCAGCCCACCGGTGGTACCGGTGGTCGACGGCGGGGCGAGCTTCACGACGTCCAGCGGCAACCGCCGCAGCCGGGCCAGGTCGGTGTGGCCGGCGCCGAAGTCGTCCAGCGCAGTCCGGACCCCGAGCGCGCGCAGCTTGCTGAGCTGGGTGGCGATGGTCGGCACGTCCTCCCCCACCTCCGACTCGGACAGCTCCACGGTCAGCCGCTCCGGCGGGACCTGGTGGACGCTGAGCGCCGCCGCCACCTCCGGAACGAAGTCGCCGGTGAGCTGCCGGGCATTGACGTTGACCGCCAGCCACAGATCGTGCCCGGCCTGCCGCCAGGCGGCCGCCTGGCGGCAGGCGGTGTGCAGGACCCACTCCCCGATCTCCTCGCTGACCTGCAGCTTGTCGGCCACCGGCAGCAGCTCGCAGGGAAGCACCGTGCCCAGGAACGGATGCCGCCACCGCAGCAGCGCCTCCACCCCGACCGGTCGGCGGGTGGCCAGCTCGGTGATCGGCTGGTAGACCAGGTCGAGCTCGTCCCGGCCGGCCGCCCCGGGCAGGTGCCGCTCCAGGTCCAGCCGGCGGACCAGCTGCTCTTCCAGGCTCTCGTCGTACCACTCGATCCGGTTCCGCCCGAGCTGGCCGGCCTGCCGCAGCGCCAGCGTCCCCCGGCGCAGCACGTCGTCGGCGTCGACCCCGGCGGTCAGCGCGGCCAGACCGACGCTGGCCTGCAGGTGCACCGGCCGGTCGGGGAGCTGGTACGGCCCGGTCAGCGCGGCCAGCAGCCGGACTCCCAGCCCGTACGCCTCGATCGGTCCGTCGGCGGTGACCACGGCGAGCTGGCCCTCGGCGAGCCGGGCCACCACGTCCTCCGGCCCGACGTGCACCCGCAGCCGGAGCGCCGCCTCCACGAGCACCGCCTCGCAGGCCGCCCGGCCCCGCAGGTCGCTCACCCCGGCCAGGCCGTGCAGGTCGATCACGAGCAGAGCGCCGGTGCGGTGCCCGCCTCCCCGCCGGGCGGCGACCGCCCGCATCAGCTCCCGGCGGTTCGGCAGCCCGGTCAGGTGGTCGGTGCTGGCCAGCCGGTCCAGGGTGCGCTCCAGGTGCCGCCGCTCCCCGACATCGCGTACGTGCACCACCAGCGCCCCGACCTCCGGGCTGGCGCGCAGGTCGCTGATGCTCGACTCGGTCTCCCGCCACCGGCCGTAGCCGTCGATCATCCGGGCTTCGACCAGCGCCGGCATCCTCGCTCCGCGCGCCGGGCGGTCGTCGCCGGCGGGCGGTCCGTTGCTCTCGCCCGGGCGGCAGGCGGGTAGTCGGTCGGTGGCGTGGGCCGCCTGCCCGTTGCCGGCGTGCGCCGCCTGCCCGTTGCCGGCGTGCGCCGCCTGCCCGTTGCCGGTGTGCGCCACCCGCAGCCAGTCGGCGACCGCCACCAGGTCGTCCGGGTGGACCAGGTCGGTGAACGGTTGGCCGACCACATCCGGGTCGTAGAGCCCGAACTGCCGGGCCGCGGCCGGCGACTGCCACTGCACCACCAGGTCGTCACTGAGCACCATCGCGACATCGCTCGCCCCGGTGACCAGCGCCCGCAGCCGCGCCTCCTGCGCCGCCAGCCGGCGCGCGTACCGCCGCACGTCGGTGGCCGCCAGCACCTCCCGGCCGGCCAGGATGGCGCCGACCGCCATCGCCAGCAGCACCGCCGTCAGGTCCGGCGCGCCGACCACCACCAGGTGGTACGCGCTGGCGAGCAGCGCCAGCCCGACCGGCACCGCGAGCACCGGGTAACCCCCGAAGCTGCCGTCCGCGGTGGCCGGTCCGGAGGCCCGGGGAGTCGCGTCGGAGCGGCGGGCGCCGGTCCAGATCACGGCCGGACCGGCGGCGACCGGCAACGCCGCCGCCGCCAGCGCCCACCCCGGTGCCGGCAGCTCGATCGCCGCTACCAGCAGGACCAGGCCGACTACCGACAGCGCCACACCGGCGCCACACCGCACCGCGGCCGACCGCTTCCGGGTGGCCCGGGCGACGGTGATCGCGATGACCGAGAGCGCGGCCACCCCGATCATGGCCGCGGCGTAGGTGACCGGGTAGCTGGCCGCCTCCTGCGGCAGGACCAGCCAGGCGGTGAGCGAGAGACTGACGCCGACGCCCAGCCCGTCGAAGGCCCGGCGCAGGCGGGCCATCGAGGTGGTGGCGACCCCCGGCAGCAACAACAGTCCGAGCAGATAGGTGCCGGTCGCGACAGCCAGACCACCGACCGCCACCAGCGCGCGGTGGTCCGGTCCGACCAGCGGGAGCGCCACCACCGACACACCACCGGCGATCACACCCGCCCCGAGGTAGCCGGAACCACGGCAGACCGTCCACGCCCCGACCGCGGCGTGGATCGCCAGTGCCAGGCAGATCAGTGCGAGGGACGGCAGCCACGCCGCCACGCCCACCCCGAGCGCGACCGCGACCAGCGGGGGGATCGCCCCGGCAAGCCCCGCCGCTAACACCAGCACAGCGCTGAGCGTCACCGTCCCCAGCAACCGGAGGGGAAAGGCACGGACCACGGACACCACGGACACCACGGGCATGGTGACGGTTCCTTCGTGCTGAGGGGACACCGGCAGCGAAGGGCCACCCGCCGCCGGACTGGCGGCCGGCAGACACCTCACCTATCAACCGCAACGAGCCGCCACCGATCGGGTTACGGCCGGCCGGCCACGCAACCGGTCGACCGGCGGCGGTGGCCTGGTTACCCTTGCCGGGTGACCAGCCCGATCCGGGACCGCCAGCCCACTCGGAGCCAGCGGCCAACCGGCAGCCCCCGGCCCACCCGGAGCCGCCCCGGCCGCCCCGGCCGCCCCGGCCGCCCGTACCGGCGGATTGTCCCGACCGCCGCCGCCGCGTCAGCGCTGGCGCTCCTGCTCACCGGGTGCGGCTTCGGCGAGCCGGACGACGACCCGGACCTGTCCCCGCCCCAGTTTCCGACTCCGACCGGCCGGCCGACCGAGTCGGCGTCCCCACCCCCTCCGGAGATCACCGGCGCCCATCAGGTGATCGCCTCCGGTCTGGAGATCCCGTGGGGAGTCGGGTTCCTGCCGGACGGGGGCGCGCTGGTGACCGAACGGGACAGTGGCCGGATCCTGCAGGTCGGCCCGGACTCGACCGAGGACGGCCTGATGGTCGACGTGGTGCAGACCGTCGACGGGGTGAACAACGCCGGCGAGGGCGGCCTGCTGGGGATCGCGGTCTCGCCTGAGTACGAGGCGGACGGATGGGTGTTCGTCTACTACACGACCGGCCGGGACAACCGGATCGCCCGGTTCCAGCTCGGCGAGCCGCCGGAACCTATCCTGACCGGCATCCCGCGGTCGGGCAACCACAACGGCGGCCAGCTCGGGTTCGGCCCGGACGGCTACCTGTACGCGAGCACCGGCGACTCCGAGGTGCCGTCCCGGGCCCAGGACCGGGACAGCCTCGCCGGCAAGATCCTGCGGATGACCGTCGACGGCGACCCGGCGCCCGACAACCCGTTCGACTCCCGCGTCTGGGCGTACGGTCTGCGCAACGTCCAGGGGCTGGCCTGGGACGGCGACGAGCGGCTGTGGGCGACCGAGTTCGGCGCGTCGGGGGCGAGCGCCCGGGACGAGCTGAACCTGGTCGAGGCCGGCGAGAACTACGGCTGGCCGGAGGTGGAGGGGATCGGGCCGGACGACCGGTTCCGGAACCCGGTCGTCGAGTGGACCACGGACGAGGCGTCCTGCTCCGGGGCGGCGGTGGTGGGCCCGACCGTGGCGGTCGCCTGCCTGCGGGGGCAGCGGCTGTGGTTGGTCGACGTGACCGGCTCCGGCACGGTGCTCGGCGCGCCGCGGCCGCTGCTGGCCGGGGAGTACGGCCGGCTGCGGGCCGCGGCGGTGGCGCCGGACGGGTCGCTGTGGATCACCACCTCGAACCGGGACGGCCGGCTTAACGAGGGTCCCGGTCCGGACGACGACCGGATCATACAGTTGGTGGTGGGGGGCAGCGGGGGTGCCGGCCGCGCCTGACCCGGAACCGACCCCGGCACCCGACCCGGGATGATGCCTCATGACTGATGCCACGCGCTGGCGCCGGCTGCTTCCGGCCCGCCCGGTGAGCTGGCGACGGCTGGTCCCGTCCCGTCGGGTGACCACCGGCCTGCTCGTGCTGCTGGTGGCGGTGGTTGGCGCGGCGCTCGGGCTGGTGGTCGGCTCCCGGACGGTCGTCGACGTCGGGCCGTTCAACGCGGAGCTGCGCCTCGGCCCGTCGGTGACCGGGGACACCTCGGTGTTCATCCCGCCGCTCGGTTCGCTGCAGCTGGACACCCACGAGGGACCGGCGCACCTGACGATCCAGCTGGGCGCGCTGGACCAGGCCCGCACCCAAGCCATGCTCGCCGACCCGGGCGGGATCGAACGGGCCACCGAGGCGGTCGCCGACGACCTGGTGGCCGGCGTGATCCGGGTCGGGTTCGGCGGGACCGGTGCGGCCGTGCTGGGTGCGATGCTGCTGGCCGCGCTGGTCTTTCGGAACATCCGGCGGGTGGCCTGGGCGGGTGGGCTGACGCTGGCGATCGCGACCGCCAGCCTGGGGGCGGCCGGCGCCACCTTCCGGGTCGACGCGGTAGAAGAGCCACGGTACGAGGGGCTGCTGGTCAACGCGCCGGCGCTGGTCGGTGACGTCCAGCGGATCGCGGACGACTACGAGCGGTACACCGAGCAGCTGCAGCGGTTGGTCACCAACGCCACCGAGCTCTACACGGTCGCGTCGACGCTGGATCAGGCGTTCCAGCCGGACGCCGACATGACCCGGGTGCTGCACGTGTCCGACCTGCACCTGAACCCGGCGGCCTGGCCGATCATGCGGACGATCGTCGAGCAGTACGGAGTGGACGTGATCGTCGACACTGGCGACATCACCGACTGGGGCACCGGCGCGGAGTCCGAGCTGTACGTCACCTCGATCCGGGTGATGCGGGTCCCGTACCTGTACGTCCGCGGCAACCACGACTCGGAGGGCGTGACCCAGGCCGCGGTCGCCGACGAGCCGAACGCGATCGTGCTCGACAACGACGTGGTCGAGGTGGCCGGGCTGACCTTCGCCGGGATCGGGGACCCGCGGTTCACGCCCGACCAGCGCACCGGGCCGCACACCGAGGACGAGGCGGCGGTGTCCCGGCAGACGGTGCTCGGCTCCGGGCTCGAGCTGGCCACCACCATCCGCCGGACCGGTGAGCCGGTCGATGTCGCGGCCGTGCACGACCCGCGGGCGGCCGAGCCGCTGGACGGGACGGTGCCGGTGGTGCTCGCCGGTCACACCCACGACCGCCGGGTCGGTCCCATCGTTCCACCGGCCGAGGGGGACGAGGACGTCGAACCGGTGCCCGGCGAAACCCTGATGATGGTGCAAGGGTCGACCGGCGGCGCCGGGCTGCGCGGCCTGGAGGGCGAGCTGCCGGAGTCGTTGGCGCTCTCGGTGCTCTACTTCGACCAGACTCGGCGGCTGGTCGCCTACGACGACATCACGGTCGGTGGTCACGGGCTGTCGGAGGCCGCCGTGCAACGGCACCTGATCGACGCCCCGCCGGAGGTCCCGGCACCGGCCCCAACCGAGTAGCACCGCGCCGGGCCCGCCCGCGGTAGGGTGTGCCGATGACCGAGCCCACCGACCACGCCCCGGAGCCGATCGAGACCCGTGGCGAGCAGCTCACCGATCTGATCGCGGCCGACACCCAGGGTGACGGCAAGACCGACGTGTGGGTCAGCGACACCGACGGCGACGGCGTCCCGGATCTGTACCAGTTCGACACCGACGGCGACGGCCGGCCGGACCTCACCATGGTCGACCTGGACCAGGACGGCGCCCCCGACATCACCCGGCAGGGCGACGTCGCCTGATCCGGCGCCCTAGAGGTGCGCGCACTGGTCGAGCTTCTGGCCACCCAGC
This sequence comes from Micromonosporaceae bacterium, assembly GCA_009377645.1. GTDB lineage: Bacteria > Actinomycetota > Actinomycetes > Mycobacteriales > Micromonosporaceae > Natronosporangium. Next base: position 49,467 of record WHTQ01000025.1, read on the forward strand.
ACGGTGTTGGCGGTACCGCCGTCGGTCGGAGCAGGCTGGTTGCCGGTGCAGAACAGCGATCCGACGATCCAGTTGCCGGAGACCACGACCGGGGTCTCGCCGGTCCGGTTCAGGACCACCAGCACCGAGCCGACCACCTGGGTCCCGGACAGCACCGCGCTGCCGGTGGTGCCGCGGATCGAGATCGGTCCGGTCACCTGCGCGCCGGTCAGCTCCGCGTCGGTGGCGCCGAATGTGGACAGCGGGCCCTGCACGACCGCCGAGTCGGCGAGCAGCCCGGCCCCGTCCAGCACGTTGACCGCCCCGCCGATCCGCGCGCCGGGCGCCAGGCAGGTTACCCCCTCGGTCACGGTCAGCGGGTCCGGATGCCCGCCGACGATCGTACGGTCACACCGCTGGTCGACTTGCAGCGTCAGCGGAACCACCAGGAATGCCCGTTCCGGGTCGTCGCTGCTCAGGCACAGGCTCGCCGTCAGGACCGTCCCGTCGGTCAGACCCGCCGAGTCGAAGCTCACCTCGACCACCTGGGCGGCGCCCGGCGCCACCTCGCCGGCCACCGGGTCCACATCGGCCCACGGAGTGTCGCCGGGCACCTGGCACGCCGGCACCTCGGCCACTCCGGTCACGTTCAGGAGCAGCTGCATCTGCGGGAAGCCGAGCTCGGTGGTGGACGCCGGCTCCGGGATGCCGCAGTCCTCGGCGCGCAGGTACGAGGGGGCGGTCTGGCCGTCCGGGTTGGCGCCGAGAAAGAAGCCGCCCCGGCGCAGGTCCGGCGTGGCGACCTCCACCACCAGGGTGGACCCGGCCGGCACGGTGCCGCTCACCGGCACCTCGACCATCGTCATCCGCTGGTCGCTGATGGTCGTGCCGGCGGTGCCGATCAGGTCGAGGTTGTCGTAGACCAGCAGCCCGGCCGGGTCCACCATCGAGTAAAGGTTCACGGTCACGTCCGCCACCCCGAGCGCGCCCTCCACTCCGAACGAGACCGCGGTCACGTCGAGGTCACCGAGGATCGCATAGTCGTCCAGCGTGAAGTGTCGCAAGTAGCCGCTGGCCGTGGTGAGCACGCCCCCATGAGTGCCTGAGCAGGCCACCGAGCTACCGGCGACGATGGCCGGGGTCTCGGAGTGGGTGAGGGTCAACGTGCCCTCCGGCGGCGTCGGCAGCTCCGGTTCTACCGTCCACCCAGGACGTCCCAGGTGCCCGGGGAACGGCTTGAAGGCGGCTCCCCCCGCTGGCTCCGGAACCTCGGCGGTCGCCACCGGGGTGACCGGCCGCACCGGCCGCCGCCATGGGTCGTCGGAGTCCTCGGTCACCTGCCACTGCAGGGCGGCATCGCCACTGTTGCCGATGGCCAGCTCGTGGGTGACCCGGGTGTCGGTCCCCTGCAACGAGGACAGCGCGACCGGGTCGAGGGTCTGCGCCGGCCCGCCGGGGGCGGGCTGCGCCAGGACCGGCGCCGGGAACGCGGCCGCCGCCACGGCCAGGGCGATGGCGAGGAGGGCGTGGACATGACGTCGCGTCACCGGGAAGCTCCTTTGTGCCCGCAAGCGCCCCCGCACGCCTGGACGACTCTCAGTGGTGCCGTAATGTATCACGCTCCCGACCGGACCATGATCCGGTGATCGGACGAGCGGGCGTGGACCCTTAGTAGCAGATCGATGCCGTTTGTGTCATTCGACGCTCTCCTTGGGACGTAACTAATCGACTGTGATCGCACCGGTGCGGGTCGGCATGCTGCGTAACTACATGGGCTCCGCTCGCGGGCCGACATTCACCGGCCGCCGAGCGGGCGCGGGGGTATCGCCTCGACCGAAAGGACGCAGGACATGACCCTCGCGTTACGCCGGGTGGCCGACACCTTCCTGGCGGCGGCCCTGGCCGTCACCGGGGCGGTGGCGGTGAACCCGGCACCCGCCCACGCCGACACCGCGACCGCGGACACCATCTACTACTGGAACGACGTGCTTCTGGAGGCGTTCCGCCGGGAGGGCGGCGCCCCCGGCCCGCTGGCCCGGGCGGCCGCCATGATGCATGCCGGCATCTTCGACGTGCTCAACTCGGCGGCCTGGGCCCGGCAGGGCGACATCGGCTCCGGCTACCATGGATACACTGGGATCCACCCCGGTACCCCGCCTGCCGACGATGACCTCGAGGCCGGAGGCGCGGCGAGCACGCTGCTCAAGGACGCACTTCCCGGCCAGGCGGTATTCATCCAGCAGGCGTTTGAGGACCGGCACGGTAACCTCGTACCCAACCCGCACCCGATCAGAGTCCAGGTGATTGAAGCCATGCGGGCGCTCCGGGATGGCGACGGAGCCGGTGACACCACGCCGTACCCGTTCGACGGCGTGCCTGGCGCGTGGCAGCTGACCGGGCACCTGTGCAGCACTCAGGGCGACGTGGTCACGCCGAACTGGGGTCGAGTCACGCCGTTCACCATGACCTCGAATACCCAGTTCCGGCAACCTCCACCGGGCAGTTTCACCACCTACCAGGAACTGTTGGCGAGCAGCTTCTACACGGTCAACTTCAACGAGGTCAAGGCGCTCGGCCAGTCCTCGCCTTCCCTGCGGAGCCCGGAACAGACCGAGATCGCCTGGTTCTGGGCGAACGACCTGGACGGCACCTACAAGCCGGTTGGCCAACTCCTCTCGACCATTGAGGGTGTAACCGAGCCACTCCCGATGTTCGACGACCCCGTCCGGCTATCACGGATCTATGCGCTGGCGTCGTTGGCGCTCGCAGATGCCGGCATCGCCGCTTGGGACCAGAAATACCAGACCGACATAGACCTGTGGCGACCGCAGACCGCCATCCAGCAGGCTGGGGCCGACGGCAACCCAGACACGAGCCCACTCATCGGATGGGAGCCGCTGTCCGCGGACGAGTCTGACGTGTCGTTCAACCCGTGCTTCCCGGCCTGGGTGTCCGGGCATGCCACGTTCGCGGCGGCGTGGGCGGGCATCATGCGCAACGAGTTCGGGGACGCGCTGCCGCTGACCGTCGGCACCGAGGACCCGCACGCGGTTGGGGTAATTCGGACCTTTACTGGGTTCACTGAGGCGGCGATGGAGAACGCGGTGAGCCGGATCTACCTGGGCGTGCACTACCGGTTCGACGCGGACAGTGGCCTGGCGACCGGGTTCGACCTGGCCGACTTCGTCCACGCCAACTTCCTCACGTTCCGCTGCATCGACCCGAACCTCTGCTGAACCACATGACGGTGGCCGGGGCCCGCGGGCCCCGGCCACCGTGGTTCCGTTACCTACAGCTCAGCGCACTGGCCGAGCTTGCCTCCAGTCGCAGTGTTCGACAGACCATGATCGGTCGGCGCCGGCTGGCTCCCGAAACAGGACAGCGAACCGATGATCGTGTTACCCGACGCCGCCGTCGCATCCCCGGTCACCCCGTTCAGCAGGCTCACC
>WHTQ01000098.1 GCA_009377645.1 Micromonosporaceae bacterium
CCACACCCGCTGCAGGAACCGGTACGAGCCGACCACCGCCCGGGTCTCCCAGGGCCGGGACACGTCCAGCGGGCCCATCGACATCTCGTAGACCCGGAACGTGTCCGCGCCGTACTCCCGGCACATGTAGTCCGGCGTCACGACGTTCTTCAGCGACTTGCCCATCTTGCCGTACTCCCGGCGGACCTCGGTCTCGCCGTGGAAGTAGCGGCCATCCCGTTCGGACACCTCGTGCGCGGGCACGTAGACCCCGCGCGGGTCGGTGTACGCGTACGCCTGGATATAGCCCTGGTTGTACAGCCGGCGGAACGGCTCGAACGACGAGACGTGCCCCAGGTCGTGCAGCACCTTGTGCCAGAACCGGGCGTAGAGCAGGTGCAGCACCGCGTGCTCCACCCCGCCGACGTACAGGTCCGCTCCCCCGCAGTCAGCCTCGCCCCGCGGCCCCATCCAGTACCGCTCGTTGGCCGGGTCTACGAGCGCCTCGGCGTTGGTCGGGTCCAGGTAGCGCAGCTCGTACCAGCAGGAGCCGGCCCACTGCGGCATCACGTTGGTCTCCCGGGTGTACACCTTCGGCCCGTCCCCGAGGTCCAGCTCCACCTCCATCCACTCCCGGTTGCGCGACAGCGGAGTCTCCGGTGTGGACTCGACGTCGGTCGGGTCGTAGGTCTTCGGGGAGAAGTCCGCCACCTCCGGCAGCTCCACCGGCAGCGCGGAGGAGGGCAGCGCGACCGGCAACCCGGTCTGGTCGTAGACGATCGGGAACGGCTCGCCCCAGTACCGCTGCCGGGAGAACAGCCAGTCCCGCAGCCGGTAGGTGACCGCCCCCTCGCCGTGGCCGTGCGCCGCCAGCCACTCGATGATTGTCGCCTTGGCCTCGGCCACCCCCAGCCCGTCCAGCATCCCGGAGTTGATGGCCGGGCCGTCGCCCAGGTACGCCTTACCGTCGAAGTCTTCCGTGGGCTGCACGGTCCGGACGATCGGCAGGTCGAACCGCTCGGCGAACTCCCAGTCCCGTTCGTCCTGCCCCGGCACCGCCATGATCGCCCCGGTCCCGTAGCCGGCCAGCACGTAGTCGGCCACGAACACCGGGATCTGGGCGCCGTTGGCCGGGTTGGTCGCGAACCCGCCGACGAACACCCCGGTCTTCTCGCGGGACTCGGCCTGCCGCTCGGTCTCGGTGCGGCCGGCGGTCGCCTTCCGGTAGCCGGCCACCGCCTCCCGCGGCGTCGGGTAGCCACCGGTCCAGGCGTCCTTGGTGCCCGCCGGCCAGGCGTCCGCCACCAGCGTGTCCACCAGCGCGTGCTCCGGGGCCAGCACCATGTAGGTAGCACCGAACACAGTGTCCGGTCGGGTGGTGAACACCCGGATCGGGCGCCCGGCCGGCGTCGGGAAGTCGATCTGGGCACCGGTGGAGCGGCCGATCCAGTTGCGCTGCATCAGCTTGATCGGCTCCGGCCAGTCCAGCGTGTCCAGATCGTCCAGCAACCGGTCCGCGTACGCGGTGATCCGCATCATCCACTGTGTCAGGTTCCGGGTGAAGACCGGGAAGTTGCCGCGATCGGAGCGCCCCTCCGGGGTGACCTCCTCGTTGGCCAGCACCGTGCCCAGCCCCGGGCACCAGTTGACCGGCGCCTCGGTCCGGTACGCCAGCCGGTGGTCGTCCACGATCGTCCGTTGCTCCACCTCCGGCAGCGCCGACCACGCCCGCCCGTCCGGGGTCGGGCGGGCGCCGCTCTCGTACTGCGCCACCAGCTCGGCGATCGGCCGAGCCCTGCCCACCGCCGGGTCGAACCAGGAGTTGAAGATCTGCAGGAAGATCCACTGGGTCCAGCGGTAGTACGGGATGTCGGTGGTGGCCACCGACCGCCGGCCGTCGTAGGCCAGCCCGAGCCGGCGCAGCTGCCCCCGGTAGCGGGCGACGTTCTCCTCGGTGGTCTTGCGCGGGTGGGTGCCGGTCTCCACCGCGTACTGCTCGGCCGGCAGCCCGAACGCGTCGAACCCCATCGGGTGCAGGACGTTGTAGCCGGCCATCCGCGCGTACCGGGTGTAGCAGTCGGTGCCGATATACCCCAGCGGGTGACCGACGTGCAGGCCCTCCCCGGACGGGTAGGGAAACATGTCCATCACGAACAGCTTCGGCGCCTCGGCCCGGGGGTGCTCCGGGTCGCGCAGCGGGCCGGCCGGATTCGGCGCGTGGAAGGTGCCCTGCGCGTCCCAGTGGTCCTGCCAGCGGGCCTCGATCCGGCCGGCCAGCCGGGCGGTGTAGCGGTGTGGAGGGACGTCCGCTTCGTACGGTTCGGTGGTGCTCAGGTCGCTGCTCATGACGCCCGGGATTGTACCGCGAGGTGCACGAACCGGTGCACTCCGGATAGCCTGATGAGAACGTCAGTCCACGCGGGGGACGGTCGCCTCACACGCGTCCGACCGGGCTTGCGAACCCAACGGCGGGTCAACGGCGTGTTAGTTGGCAGCCGCCACGGCACGACGAGGAGGAGCCAGTGACCGTTCCACGCAGCCGGGAGGAGCTCGGTGGAGCCGTCCCGCTGGACGAGTTCCGCACCGTGACCGACGCGATCGTGGGCAACATCGAGCAGGTCATCGAGGGCAAGACGGCCACCGTCCGGCTGGCGCTGGCGGTCCTGCTGGCAGAGGGTCACCTGCTGATCGAGGACGTGCCCGGGGTTGGCAAGACCAAGCTGGCCAAGTCGCTGGCCCGCTCGATCGACTGCACGGTACGCCGGATCCAGTTCACCCCCGACCTGCTGCCCAGCGACGTGACCGGGGTGAGTGTCTACAACCAGGACAACCACGACTTCGAGTTCAAGCCGGGCGCGATCTTCGCCAACCTGGTGGTGGGGGACGAGATCAACCGGGCCTCCCCGAAAACCCAGTCCGCGCTGCTGGAGTGCATGGAGGAGCGGCAGGTCACGGTCGACGGCACCACCTACGAGCTGCAGGTGCCGTTCATGGTGGTGGCCACCCAGAACCCGATCGAGATGGAGGGCACCTACCCGCTGCCGGAGGCGCAGCGGGACCGGTTCTCCGCCCGGATCGGGATGGGCTACCCGGACGCCGGGTCCGAGCTGACGATGCTCGACGTGCACGGCGCCGAGGACCCGCTGTACGCGCTCGCGCCGGTCTCCGACGCCGAGAAGGTGCGCCGCCTGATCGCCACAGTCCGGGAGATCCACGTCGCGGACGAGATCAAGCAGTACGCGGTCGACCTGGTCACCGCCACCCGAGAGGCACCCGACCTGCGGCTGGGCGCCTCCCCCCGGGCGACCCTGCACCTGCTGCGGACCGCCCGGGCGATCGCGGCGCTGGACGGGCGCGACCACGTCCTGCCGGACGACCTGCAGTCGCTGGCGGTCCCGGTGCTGGCCCACCGGGTGATCTCCACCGCCGACGCGCAGCTGTCCCGCCGCACCACCGACGCGATCATCGCCGACATCGTGCACCGGCTGCCGCTGCCCACCGAGCGCACCCGGCCCAGCCAGCCGCGCCCGAGCACCGACCGCAGCCAGTACCAGCCCCGGAGGGGGTAACTACCGTGATTGAGGCGCTGCGTGGGCTCACCACCCGGGGCCGTTCCTTCCTCGCCGCCGCCGCGGCCGCCGGGCTGTCAGCGCTGATCCTCGGCGAGAAGGACCTGCTGCGGGTCGCGATCCTGCTGGTGGCGCTGCCACTGCTGGCCGCCGGCTACGTCGGGCGCAGCCGGTACCGGCTGGCCTGCACCCGCACGCTGGAGCCGCAGCGGCTCCCGGCCGGCGCCAGCGCACAGGTCCGGCTCCGGCTGCAGAACCTGTCCCGGCTGCTCACCGGCACGCTGCTGCTGGAGGACCGGCTGCCGTACGCGCTCGGGTCGCGGCCGCGGCTGGTGCTGGAGCGGCTGGCCGGCAACCAGGCCACCTCGGTCACCTACTCGGTGCGCGCCGACGTCCGCGGCCGGTACGAGGTCGGCCCGCTGGTGGTCCGGCTGACCGACCCGTTCGGGCTGTGCGAGCTGACCCGCGCGTTCCCCAGCGTCGACCGGCTCACCGTGATCCCGGAGGTGGTGTCGCTGCCGACGATCCGGCTGGCCGGCGAGTACACCGGCACCGGGGACAGCCGTGCCCGGTCGGTGGCGGTGCACGGCGAGGACGACGCCGCTACCAGGGAATACCGGCACGGCGACGACCTGCGCCGGGTGCACTGGCGCTCCACCGCCCGGGTCGGTGAGCTGATGGTCCGGCGGGAGGAGCAGCCGTGGGAGAGCCGGGCCACGGTGGTGCTCGACACGCGCGCGTTCGCCCACCGCGGCGAGGGGCCGGCCGCCAGCTTCGAGTGGGCGGTCTCGGCCGCCGCCAGCGTCGCGGTGCACCTGCGCCACGGCGGCTACCGGATCCGGCTGGTCACCCCCACCATCGACGTGGACGCCAACGACGGGAGCGGTGACGGCGCGCTGCTGGACCACCTCGCCGAGGTCCGCACCAGCAGCCGCTCCGACCTCGCCACCCTGGTTGACCAGGTGCGCAGCCGCTCCGAGGGCGGCCTGGTGATCGCCCTGCTCGGGCTGCTCACCCCGGCCGAGGCGGAGCTGCTGGCGCGGCTGCGCAGCAGCGGGTCCACCTGCGTCGCGTTCCTGGTCGACAGCACCACCTGGCTGAACCTGCCGGCCGAGCCGCGCGGGCGGGCCGACCGGGAGCACAACGCCGCGGTGGTGTCGCTGCTCAACGCCGGCTGGCGGGTGATCGGCGTGACCCACGGCGCCCGGCTGGACGCGCTGTGGCCGCAGGCGGCCCGCGGCTCGCAGGGGTTCGCCCTCCGGGCGGCGCTGGCCGAGACCGTCTCCGGAGGTGTCCGATGAGTGCATCCACCGCCGGAGCCGCACCGGCCCGTACCCGCAAGCGGACCGTCGGCAGCCGGCACCATCTCGGGATCGTCGCCGGGGCGGCGACGCTGCTGGCCGCCGCACCCCTGATCTCCCTGTACGAGGGGCTGGGCTGGCTGGTGGACACCGCGTTCGCGGTGGCGCTGATCGTGGCCGCCGCCACCGGCGTCCGGGCGCTGCGCGGGCCGGTCGGGCTGCAGGTGCTGGCCATGCTGGGCGGGTTGCTGCTCGCGTTGACCTGGCTGTTCCGCAGCGGTGAGGAGCTGCTGTTCCTGCCGACCACCGGCACCCTGGCCCACTTCGGCGTGCTGCTGGACGAGGTTCCGGACGTGGTCGCCAACCAGAGCCTGCCGGTGGGCGGGAGCGAGGGGCTGCAGCTGCTCACCGTGATCGGGGTCGGGCTGATCGCGATCATGGTGGACCTGGCCGCGGTCGGGATGCGCCGGCCGGCGCTGGCCGGGCTGCCGATGCTGGCGATCTACTCGGTGCCGGTGGCGGTTCACCAGGGCAGCGTCCCGTGGTGGACGTTCATGATCGGGGTGACCGGCTACCTGTGGCTGATCAGCGCCGACAACCTTGACCGGGTCCGCCGGTTCGGTCGCCGGTTCACCGGCGACGGCCGGGACGTGGAGCACTGGGAGCCCTCGCCGCTGGCCGCGGCCGGCCGCCGGCTGACCGTGATCGGGCTGCTGATCGCGGTGGCGCTGCCGCTGGTGGTGCCGGGCATGACCTCCGGGCTGGTGGACCGGTTCGGCAACGGGCTGGGCGGGTCTGGAGAGGGTGGCGTGGGCGGCTCCCCGACCGCGGTGAACCTGTTCGCCGCGCTGGACGGCCTGCTCAACCGGGAAACTACCGAGGAGCTGGTCCGGTTCACCACCACCGACTCGGACCCGTTCTACCTGCGGATCGGCGTGGCCGACGAGATCACCGAACGGGGCTTCGACCACCGGGCCCCGGACGGCGGCCCGGTCAACGAGGGGTTGCCCGGCCCCTCGCAACCCCGTCCCGGAGTGACCTACCACCCGCACCAGGCGGAGGTCGAGATCCTCCAGTGGGACATGAACCGGCTGCCGGTCTTCGCCGACCCGACCGCGATCGAGGGGCTCGACGACCGGTGGCGGTACGACCCCGACCAGCAGGTGGTCTTCTCCGACGACACCGGGGCGGCCGGGCTGGAGTACCGGTTCGAGTACCAGCGGCCACAGTTCGACCCGGCCGCGCTGCGCCGAGCCCGGCCGCTGCCCGACGACCATCCGATCCAGCGCGAGTTCGCCGAGGTGCTCCCCGAGGAGCGGGTCAGCGACCAGGTCGACGAGCTGATCGAGGGGATCGCCAGCCCGTACGAGCAGGTGCTCGCCATCCTCGCGTTCTTCTCGCGGGAGAACGGGTTCAGCTACAGCCTGGACACCGGCTCGGAGGTGACCGGGTCGGCGATCGTGGACTTCCTGTTCGAGAACCGGGCCGGGTTCTGCGTGCAGTACGCGGCCGGGATGGCGTGGATGGTCCGGGAGGCCGGGCTGCCGGCCCGGGTCGCGGTCGGGTTCTCCCGCGGCAGCCAGCGCACCAACAACACCTACCTGCTGACCAACCACAACCTACACGCCTGGACCGAGGTCTACTTCGACCGGTACGGCTGGGTGCCGTTCGACGCCACCCCGAGCTCCTCGATCGCCGGCTCGATCGCGCCGGCCTGGGCGCCGGACCCGAACGCCCCGCCGGACCCGAACGCCTCCGGCGGTCCGTCCGGTCCCGGCACCCCCGGCGAGAACCCCGACTTCCCCGACGACAACGTGTTCGAGGGGCTCGCACCGGAGCCGGGCGGTGGTGGCGGCGGCCCGACCGAGACCCAGGCGGTCTGGCAGTCGTGGCTGCTGGCCGGAGCCGCGGTGCTGCTGGTGCTGCTGATCCTGCCGGCGCTGCGCCGCGCCCAGCTGCGCCGGCAGCGGCTGCCGCGCCGGGCGGCCAGCCCGGCCACCGGGCCGCGAGCCACGGCCGCCCCGGGGGTGGTGACCAGCGGTGAGCCGGCCGCCGCCGCCCGGCACCGGGCGCACGCAGTGTGGGACGAGCTGCTCGATACGTTGATCGACTTCCGGGTGCCGCTCAACCCGGCGGAGACCCCCCGGGTCACCGCCGAGCGGGTGATCCGGGAGTGCCGGCTCGACCCGCCGGCCGACACCGACACCACCGCCACCGCCCGCGCGCCGGGCGGGGCGGGAATGCGGCTGCTCGGGCGGGCTGAGGAACGCGCCCGCTACGCCCCGCAGCCGCTGCCGGCGACCGGGCTGGTCAGCGCGGTTCGGGTGATCCGGAGGGCGCTGGCCGGCCAGTCCACCCGGCGGGTCCGGCTGCAGGCGGCGTTGCTGCCGCCGTCGACGCTGCTGCACTGGCGCACCGTCACCGGGGACGCGGTCGCCCGGGCCGCGGTCCGGGCGACCCGGCTGGGTGACGCACTCGCCCGGATCTCTCCCCGGCGCCTGCTGCACAGCACCCGGTAGCGGGCGCAGCGGCTGCGGCGAGCGCGCTGTTAGGGCGTCGGCGGGGCTTCGGCGGGGTTCGGGGTGGACCTAGCGGTTACCCTCGGGGCGGCGCCGCCACCGCTCCTCGAGTCGGTCGATCAGCGAGGACCGACGGCGGGTGGAGCGGCTCGCGGTGCCGTCCACCGCGTGCAGAGTCGGGTTCTTGGCGCGCCGCTGGGTCTGCATCGCGAAGGCCGCCCCGGCGAGCATGACCAAGAACCCGCCGGCACCCAGCGGAAGCAGATCGTTGACCGTGCCGAAGACCACGAGGCCCAGCCCGACGATGACGACCAGCACGGCGAGGACCAGCCGCCGGCGCGCGTGAATCCGCGGGTCGGTGGCGCGCACTGCCGAGGCGAACTTCGGGTCCTCGGCGAGCGACCGCTCGATCTGCTCGAACGCCCGCTGCTCATGTTCCGAGAGCGGCACGATACTCCTCCCCGGTCGTCAGACCGCGGCAGCCGGCCGGCTGCTAACGGCAAGTCTACGGGGGCGTTGCCCGGTCGGAAAGCGGGACGGCGGGCATCGTCACCACATTTTCCGCCGCCGACCGGCCGTCGTCGCCACCGCCCGGGGCCGGCTCCGGAGCCGGCTCCGCGCTGCCCCGACGGTAGCAGTGCTCTACCCGCGCCGCTACCCCGGGCCACCGGAATCGCCACCCTGTGACACCGAGTCTTCACCTCGGGTGCGCGCACCCCGAGCCACCGACGACTGCCGGGTGAGGGCTCCACCCGCCAGCAGGCTGGCCGGGCGGACCGCGGCCGGACCGAACCGGGCCGCCGCCGCGTCCGCCGCGGTCTCCGCGTCCCGCCAGCCGTGGGCTGGTGCGCCCAGCGCCGGTTGCTGGGCCGCCCCATCGGCCGGGCCCAACCCCTCCACCCGTACCCCGACCAGCCGGATCGGATCCGCCGGGGCGAGCGCCCGGAACAGCGACCAGGCGGTGGCGAAGATCTCCCTGGCCACGTCGGTGGGGTTGGGGAGGGTGCGGGACCGGTTGACCGTGCGGAAGTCGGCCAGCCGGATCTTGATCGCGACGGTCCGGCCGACCTGGCCGCTGGCCCGCAGCCGACCCGCCGTCCGGCCGGCCAGCGCCAGCAGCGTGCGGCGCACCGCCAGCGGGTCGGCGATGTCGGTGTCGTAGGTCACCTCGGCGCTGACCGACTTCTCGACCAGCTCCGGGTCGACCGGCCGGGGGTCGCGCCCCCACGCCAGCTCGTGCAGGTGCTCGGCGGCCGCCGAGCCGACCGCCGAGCGCACCTGCCCGATCGGTGCGTGCGCCAGGTCCCCGACCGTGCGCAGCCCGACCCGCCGCAGCGCCTCGGCCGAACGTTCCCCCACCCCCCACAACGCCGCCACCGGCAACGGCTGTAGGAACTCCCGGACCAAGCCGGCCGGCACCACCAGCAGCCCGTCCGGCTTGGCCCGGGCGGACCCCAGCTTCGCCACGAACTTGGTCGGCGCCACCCCCACCGAACAGGGCAGACCGAGCTCGGTGGCGATCCGGTGCCGCAGCAAGGCGGCCACCTGCACCGGCCGCCCGAGCAGCCGCGCCGCGCCGGCCACGTCGAGGAACGCCTCGTCCAGCGACAGCGGCTCGACCAGCGGAGTCGCGTCCTGGAGAATCCGCATCACGGTGCGGGAGGCCGCCGCGTACGCGGGCGGGTCGGGCGGCAAGAACACCGCCTGCGGGCACAGCGCCCGGGCCCGGGCGGTCGGCATCGCGCTGCGCACGCCGAACTCCCGGGCCGGATAGCTGGCCGAGCTGACCACGCCGCGCCGGCCGATGCCGCCCACCACCACCGGGAGCCCGCGCAGCTCCGGCCGGCGGCGCACCTCCACCGAGACGAAGAACGCGTCCATGTCCACATGCAGGATCGGGCAGCCGGTGTCGTCGGCGGCGGGCCCGAACCGGTCGTCCCGCTCCCGCGCCATCGCCTGGCTGCGCCCCATGCTCCAGAGGCTAGCCCGCCGGGCCGACCGTCAGCGGGCCGACAGCCGGGCGAACAGGTGCAGCTGGGCGGCAATGTCCCGGTACGGCGGGCGGGTCGACAGCCGGGCCTCCAGCGCCAGCAGCGTTCCCGGGTCGGCGTCGGCGACCGCTGCCGGCACCAGGTCGGCCAGCACCCGTACCCCGTGGATCTCCTCCAGCACCAGGTCGGCACTGGTGAGCAGCGCCGCGACGGTGGCCGCGTCGAACCGCCGGCGCAGCGTGTCCGCCGGTCCCGACCGGGCAGCCGGGTCGTCCAGGACCGCGGCGGCCGCGTCCAGGTGCCCGCCCATCGCCCGGGCCAGCACCGCGTGCGCCTGGCTGGCGACCAGCACGCTCGCCGCCCCGCCGGGGCGCAGCGCACCGGCGACCGCCCGCAGCACCTCACCCGGTTCGTCGACCACCTCCAGCAGGCTGTGACACAGCACCAGGTCCGCCGCACCGGCCGGCACCAGGTCGGCGAGCCGGTCGCCGTCGCCCTGCACCGCGGTGACCCGGTCCGGAACCCCGGCGTCGACCGCCCGCCGGGTCAGTGCCGCCAGCGCGTCCGGGCTCGGGTCGACGACGGTCACCCGGTGGCCGGCCCGGGCCAGCGGCACCGCGAACCCACCGGTGCCGCCGCCCACGTCCACCACCGCCAGCTCCCGGCCGCCCTGCCGGTCCAGCTCGGCGGTGAGCGCCTCCCACACCACGGCGGTACGGGGTGAGGCGTTCGGCCGGACCTGGGTGCGCTCCATGCCATCGAGCCTAGGGCACCAGCCGGGTGATCAGCGGGCGCGACGCCGGCAGCCGCCCGTCCGCGCCCGCCGTGGTCTGCCCCACGATGGCCGTCGCGGTGCCGGGCAGGAACGGGGCCAGCTCGCGGGCGAGCGTCCGGACTGCCCCGACCAGCGTGGCGAGGCTGGCATCGAGCCGGTGACCGGCATCCCGGTCACCGGCCCGCTCGGCCGCCGCAAGCTCCCACGGCCGGGCATGTTCGACGTGGCGGTTGGCCTCGTCCACAATGGTCCACAGCGCCGCGCAGGCACGCCGGAAGTCGTAGCCGAGCAGTGCCGTCGCGATCTGCTCCGGCGCGTCCCGGCAGGTGTCCGCGACGGCGGCGGCGGTCGGGCCGGTGGGGGTCCGCCCAGCCCGGTACCTGTGCACCATCGTGACCACCCGGTGGACCAGGTTGCCGATCCCGCCGGCCAGGTCGGCGTTGGCGCGGGCCACCAGCCGGCCGACCGTGAAGTCGACGTCCCCGGTCCGCGGCACCTCGCGCAGCAGCCACCAGCGCACCGGGTCCACCCCGTACCGGGCGGCCAGCTCCACCGGGTCGGCGCCCACGCCCGCCGACTTGCTGATCTTCTGGCCACCAACGGTGAGGTAGTCGTGCACCAGGATGTCGGTGGGCAGCGGTAGGCCGGCCGACAGCAGCATCGCCGGCCAGTAGACCGCGTGAAACCGCAGCACGCCCTTCCCGACCAGATGGATCCTCCGGTCGCCGGCGTCCCACCAGCAGCGGTACGCCTCCGCTCCGGAGCCGAGCCCCAGGCTGGTCAGGTAGTTGCCCAGCGCGTCCCACCACACGTAGACCACCTGGCCCGGGTCATCCGGCACCGGGATGCCCCAGCCGCGGGCGCGCTCCCGGGTACGGGAGACCGAGAAGTCCCGCAACCCCTGGTCGACCAGCGCCAGCACCTCGTTGCGCCGGGGCTCCGGCTCGATCCGGAGCCGTCCGCTGGCGATCGCGTCCCGCAGCGGGTCCGCGTACCGGGACAGCCGGAAGAACCAGTTCTGCTCCGCGAGGTACGACGGTGCGGTGCCGTGCTCCGGGCATCGGCCGCCCGGCAGCTCCTCGGCGGAGTAGTAACTCTCGCAGCCGACGCAGTACCAGCCCTCGTACCGCCCTCGGTAGAGATCGCCGACGGCGGCGCAGGCCCGCCACAACCACGCCACCCCCGCCCGGTGGCGCGGGTCGCTGCTGGTCTGCAGGAAGTCGTCGTACGAGAGCGCCAACGGTTCGCGCAGGCCGGCGAATGCGGCGGCGTGCCGGTCCACCCACTCGCGAACTCCGACTCCGGCCGCCTCCGCCGCCAGCACATTCTTGAGCGAGTTGTCATCGGTGCCGGTCAGCAGTCGCACCTCGTCCCCCCGCTGCCGGTGGTGTCGGGCCAGCACGTCGGCCTGCACCGCCTCCAGCGCGAACCCGAGGTGCGGCGCAGCGTTGACGTACGGGATGGTGGTGGTCAAATAGATCCGGGTCATCAGGTGTCTCCTGGTGCCGCCTGGAGCCCGGGCGAACGACCGCGGAGACTGGTCGAGGCCCCGACCACGGGGCCTCGTCCTGTGCGCGTGCAGCGTCGGTCAGCCCCGGGCGGGGGCCGCCATCACCCGAGCTGTCCGCGCGTTCATGCTCATCACGATATCAGCGACCAGGCCGGCGCTGCCGTACCTTTTTTGCGGCCCGGACGGCTACCGGGGCGTGGCAGGCCGGTGAGGCGTGCGGCGGCGGGCGCCGCCGGCATACCGGACGGCGAGCCAGACGAACAGCATCGCCAGCGCCACCTGGATGATGTGCCGCAGCCAGTCCACCCCCCGGGTGTCGCCGACCCCCAGCCAGTCGGCGAGCAGGCCGCCGAGCAGCGCCGCGGCGATGCCGACCGCAACCGTCAGCCAGACGGAGATGTTCTGCCGGCCCGGCAGCAGCAGCCGGGCCAGTACACCGATGATGGCGCCGCCGATGACGGCCCACAGGATCGTCCCGATCATGATGCACTCCCCCTGAGCTGAGGGTAGGCCCGCCAGGCGGCCCGTGGGGCCGAAACGGCCACGTTAGTCACCGGGCCAGGGCGCCCACCAGCGCGCGATCAGCGCGGGTGGAGCTCGCGGGTCGGCTATCGTGGCCGCGATGCCAGATCATGATGGCCCGCCGCTGCCTCACCGCCTCAGCGAGATCACCCCGGCCTGGCTGACCGCCGCGCTGCGTCATGGCGGACGGCTGCCGGACGGCGCAGTCAGCCGGGTGGCGCTGGAGCTGATTGGGGCGGACCGGGGGTTCACCGGGGTGGTCGCGCGGGTCCGGCCGACCTACCGGGACCTGCCGCCCGGCTCCGGGCCGCCGCCGGAGTCGGTGATCGCCAAGCTGCCGACCGCCGAACCGGACACGCCCTCGGCGTACCGTCGCCGCAGCCAGCAGGATGCCGCGGCCGCCGCCCGCCACTACCAGCGGTGCGCGCGGGAGGTGTCGTTCTACCGCGAGCTGGCCCCGGCGCTGGGGGCCGGCGCGCCCCGGCTGTACCACGCGGGCGTCGACCCGCAGCGGCAGCAGGTCGTGCTGCTGCTGGAAGACCTAGCCGGTGGGAAGCCCGGCGACGCGCTCACCGGCGGCACCGCGGACCAGGTGGGAGCCGTGCTGGCGGCGGTCGCGCCGGTGCACGCCGCGGGTTGGGAGCGGGAGCCGGCCGGGTGGGTTCCCCGGCTGGCGGTCGACCCGCTGTCCGGGCAGCGGTGGTACGCCGAGCGGGCCGACCGGTTCCTGGCCGGCCACGCCGACCGGGTTCCGGCACCGGTGGCCGAGCTGGTAGACCGGCTGCGCGGCGACTACGCCGACGTGCTCGTCGAGCTGGCCCGGGCGCCGGCCACGATCGTGCACGGGGACCTGCACCTGGACAACGTCATCTTCGACCCGCCGGGGCGGCCGGTCGCGGTGCTGGACTGGCAGGGCATCGGGTACGGGCCGGTGGCGCTCGACGTCGCGGACACGGTCTACGGCTCACTGCCGGTGGCCGACCGGCGCGCCGCCGAGCAGACCCTATTGGAACGCCACGCCGCCGCCCTGACCGAGGCCGGGGTGCCGGACTACCCGGTGGAGCTGCTGCGCCGGGACTGCCGGCTGGTGCTGCTGCGGATGCTCGCCTTCCGGGTCGCCTGGCTGGCAAGCGTCGACCCGGACACGCTGGCCGGTCGGGAGCGGGCGCTGGTCGAGGCAGCGCTCGGCGACGGGCGGCTGGTCGGCGCGCTCCAGGACCACGGCCTCGCCTGAAGCGAGATCTTGGTCGCGTGCACCCCTCAGAGAGGGTACGCGCGACCAAGGATTTCGACACGACTGGCGGCTCTACCAGTGGGCGGCGAGCAGGGAATGCAGCTCACGCGGGTCGGCCACCTCGGCGTCCGGCTCCGCCCCGTCCGGGTCGGTCCGGGGCGAGCGCATCAGGACCGCCGCACCGAGCCCGGCCCGGCGGGCGACCAGCACGTCCCGGGAGCGGGTGTCGCCGACGAACCAGCAGCCAGCCGGGTCCACCCCGAGCGCCGCGGCCGCCCGGCGGGCAAGCTCCGGGTTCGGCTTGCGGATCCCCTGCTCGTCGCTGTAGAACCGTGCGGCGAACCGGCCGGCCACCCCGGCCCGCGGGTTTACGTCCGGGCAGATGTGGGCTACCTCCACCCGGATGGTGCGCCACCAGGTGCGGTCCGACCGGATAGTGGTAGGAGATCAGCTACCGAGGCTGCGGCCGCCGTCGACGAGGATACGCTGCCCGGTGATGAAGCCCGCTGCTTCGGAGGCGAAGGAGCTGACCGCGCAGGCGACGTCCTGCGGGTCTCCGATCCGGCCGACCGGCACGGATGCCAGGTAGGCGCGGCGGGTCTCGGCGGGGACATCCGCGTGGCGTTCGACGGGGATGAAGCCAGGGGCGACAGTGTTCACGGTGATGCCGGAGGGTGCGAGCTCGCGCGCCCAGGCGCGGGTGAGGCCGATCTGCGCGTTCTTGGCGGTGGCGTAGGCCGAACGGCCCGGCGGCGGCTGATCCGCGACCTCGGAGTCGATCTGGACGATCCTGCCGTAACGCCTCGCGCGCATGCCGGGGATCACGGCGCGGCCCAGCAGCACCGGGCTCTTGACGAAGAAGTCGAGTTGCGCCAGATGGTCCTCCCAGGCCACCTCGACGAGCGGGCCTTCCGGCTGCGGACCGGTCGCGTTCACCACCAGCACGTCGATGGCCCCCAGGCGCTCGGTGACTCCGGCCACGAGCTGGGCGACCTGTTGTTCGTCGGTGATGTCGGCCAAGAACACCTCGGCGCTCCCGGCGTCGCCGATAGCGCGCACGACCTCGGCCGCATGCGCATCTTCATGCAGGCCATTGACGGCGACGGCGAAACCGTCCTCGGCCAGGCGGCGTGCGATCACGCTCCCCAGCCCCCGCGAGCTGCCGGTAACCAGCGCGACGCGCCTGCTTGAGGTGGACATGCGCCGATCATTTCAGGTGGCGCTGGTCGCCTTGCCCTCCGGTCGCAGCCGGACCGACGGGGGCAACGAAACGCCAGGACAGCACGATGCCTGGGTAGGGAGCGCTCCGATCGAGGTGGGCCGCGATCTCAGCGAATACGTACTCCTGCCACGGCAACCCGCCCGCCTGCGCCGGACCAGGGCCGGCCGGGGCAGACGCGGCAGATGTACGGCCGGCGGACTAGACTGGCGCCGGTCGCGTTTGCGCTCCCCGTCGCCTCCGGGCGGTGGACGTGGCCCGCCCGGCTGAGCGCCACGTGGAGGCTGGAGGTTGCGCGATGGCGCTCGTGACCGTGCTGGGCATTGCGGCGGCCGGGTGGGGGCTGGCGATGGCGCTCGCGCCGGTGCTGCAGATCCGCCGGATGTGGCATCGGCAGTCGTCCGAGGACGTCTCGGTCGGCTTCTTCCTGGTGCTGATTCCTGGGTTCGGGCTGTGGATCGTCTACGGCCTGGCCCGGTCGGACTGGGCGCTGGTGGTGCCCAACATCGCGGCGGTGCTGGTGGCGGGCACCACGATCGCGATCGCCCGGCTGCTCCGGCGCCGCGCCGCGACCACACCGGAGCCAGTGACAACCCGTTAGCCTGGGTCCCTCCGGTGCCGGGCGGCGAGGATTTCCCGTAACGTGGGCAACACCCGCTGGTCCTTCGGCCGGTTCGCCGCCTGCTTGCTCCGGATCACGTCAGCTAGCGAGGCCACTGGCACCGACAGTCCCAGGATCGGTGTGTCGGTTGCCTCCCGCACCAGGTCCTCGTAACCGTCGGTGCCGTGAGGGATGAATGAGATGTCCAGGTCACCATGAGGGGTTGTCAGGTTCCAAACCTGCACCGCTGCCAGCGAGTCAGCATCGTGCGCGAACGGGAGACCCCCGTCGACGCCATCAGTACGGACCCGCGCGCTCAGTTCTGCCAGCGCCCCGGACAGCCGCGCCAGGTTCTCCCGGGACCGCTCCGGAGTGATATCGACATCCTCGGTGGGAAACGGCGAGCCGTGCACCACCCCGGCCATGCCTCCGATGAGGACGAACCGGACCTGGTGGCGTTGCAGGGCGCCAAGCACCGTGGCGAGGTCGAGCTCAGGCGGCATCCCGGTGGGCCTCTCCGGCTCGGCGTAGCGCCCGTAGCTGCGACACCACCTGTCGGTGGCGGTCGACCCGTGCCTGCGGGGTAAGAGCAGCCAGTCTCCGGGCCTGGGCCCAGTCGGACTCGTCCCGATCGACCAGCATGATGTCCAGATCCATGCCGCACCACCGGACCAGCCGCAGCACCGCGTCGAACGACGGCGACGACTCGCCGGTCTCGATCCGGGCGATCGCCGACTGGGTGGTGCCGGCCCGTTGCGCCAGCTCGGCCTGGGTCAGCCGGGCCCGCTTTCGCGCCTCCCGCACCAGGTCGTTACCGATACCAGCCACGGACCGAGCATAGCGGACTCGCTATGTGCGAGGTCAGATCAGATCAGACGTTGAAGCCGAGTGCCCGCAGCTGCTCGCGGCCGTCGTCGGTGATCTTGTCGGGGCCCCATGGCGGCATCCAGACCCAGTTGATCCGGAAGTCGGCGACCAGCCCGCCGCCGGGGCCGGTGGTCAGCGCCGAGCGGGTCTGGTCCTCGATCACGTCGGTCAGCGGGCAGGCGGCCGAGGTGAGGGTCATGTCCAGGGTCGCCACGTTCTCCTCGTCGACGTGCACCCCGTACACCAGGCCCAGGTCGACCACGTTGATGCCCAGCTCCGGGTCGACGACGTCCTTCATCGCCTCCTCGACCTCGGCGACCGCCGCCTTCGTGACAGGCTCACTCATCACGTACCTCCTGCCTCTACGGTACCTGCCCGGGCGACGGCGTCCCGGAACGCGGCCCAGGCTAGCAGCGCGCACTTGATCCGGGCCGGATACAGCGCCACCCCGGCGAACGCCACCGCGTCGCCCAGCCGCTTCTCGTCTGGCTCGACCTGCCCCCGCCCGCCCATCAGCTCGGCGAACGCCGCGTGCACGGCAATCGCCTCGGGCAGCGGTCGGCCGGTCAGCAGCTCGTGTAGCACGCTGGCCGAGGCCTGGCTGATCGAGCACCCCAGCCCCTCGTACGAGATGTCGGCGACGGTCTGGCCGGCCAGCGCGACCCGGAGCGTCACCTCGTCCCCGCAGGTCGGGTTCACCTGGTGCGACTCGGCACCGTACGGCTCCCGCAGCCCGCGACCGCGCGGGTGCTTCCAGTGGTCCAGGATGATCTCCTGGTAGAGCCCGTCCAGCTGCATCGCTACCCGAACACCTTCCGGACCTGTTCCAGCCCCCGCACCAGCGCGTCCACCTCGGCCGTCGTGTTGTAGAGGTAGAACGAGGCCCGGGTGGTCGACGCCACGCCGAACCGGGCGCACACCGGCCGGGCGCAGTGGTGGCCGACCCGCACTTCGATCCCCTGCCCGTCCAGCACCTGGCCCACGTCGTGCGGGTGGATGCCGGCCAGCGCGAACGAGATGATCCCGCCCCGGGCCTCGGTGGTGGCCGGGCCGAAGATCCGCAGGTCGGGCACGGTCTGCAGGGCGTCCAGGGCGTACCCGGTGAGCTGCTGCTCGTGCGCCCGGACCGCCCGCATGTCCACGCCGGACAGATAGTCGACGGCCGCGCCGAGCCCGACCGCCTGGGCGATCGGTGGGGTGCCGGCCTCGAACCGGGTCGGTGGCGCCGCGTAGGTGGTCTTCTCCATCGTGACGGTCTCGATCATTGACCCGCCGCCCAGGAACGGCGGCATCGCGGCCAGCACCTCGCCCCGCCCCCAGAGCGCCCCGATCCCGGTCGGGCCGCACATCTTGTGGCCGGTGAACGCGATGAAGTCGGCTCCCAGCGCGGTCACGTCCATCGGCGCGTGCGGCACCGACTGGGAACAGTCCAGCAGCACCAGCGCACCGACCTCCCGCGCCCGGGCGAGCACCGGCTCGGTCGGGTTGATGGTGCCGAGGATGTTCGACATGTGCACATACGAGACCAGCTTGGTACGCTCGTCGACCAGAGTGTCCAGGTCGGACAGGTCGAGCCGGCCGTCGTCGGTGATCCCGAACCAGCGCAGGGTGGCGCCGGTGCGCTCGCACAGCAGCTGCCACGGCACGATGTTCGAGTGGTGCTCCATCTCGGAGATCACCACCTGGTCGCCGGGGCCGAGCCGGAACCGCGGGTCCCCGCCGCCGACCGAGGCGGCCAGGAACGCGTACGCGACCAGGTTGATCGCCTCGGTGGAGTTCTTGGTGAACACCACCTGATCCGGGCCGGGCGCGCCGATGAACCGCGCCAGCTTCGCCCGCGCCCCCTCGTACGCCTCGGTCGCCTCGGTGCCGACCGTATGCACCGACCGGGACACGTTCGCGTTGTGCCGGGCGTAGTGCTCGGCCACCGCGTCCAGCACCGGCTGCGGCTTCTGGGAGGTGTTGCCCGAGTCGAGGTAGACCATCGGGTGGCCGTTGACCTGCCGGGACAGGATCGGGAAGTCGGCACGGACGGTGGCCGGGTCCAGCGACGGGGCGGTGAGCGTGTCCATCATGCTCCTCCGGCTCCTCCGGCCGCCGTGGTGGCCGGGCCGGCCCCGGCCAGGTAGCGCTCGTAGCCCTCGTCCTCCAGCCGCTCGGCCAGCTCCGGGCCGCCTTCCTCGACGATCCGGCCGCCGACGAACACGTGCACGAAGTCCGGGGACACGTAGCGCAGGATCCGGGTGTAGTGGGTGATCAGCAGGATGCCGGTCTGCCCGGTCTCGCGGACCCGGTTGACTCCCTGGCTGACCACCTTCAGCGCGTCGATGTCCAGCCCGGAGTCGGTCTCGTCCAGCACCGCGATCGCCGGCGCCAGCAGCTCCAGCTGCACGATCTCGTGCCGCTTCTTCTCGC
>WHTQ01000128.1 GCA_009377645.1 Micromonosporaceae bacterium
AAGATCCTCGACTGGTGCACCCCGGCCGAGGTCTTTGCCCGAGCTCTGGCACCATGAGCACGTAATCGTTGCGACGACCGCCGGAATCCACCTTAGAACCCAAGCGTCGACACGGGGTCATTTTTCACCCGTCGTCGACAGGTCGGGGTGGCGGGATTTGAACCCACGGCCCCTCGCTCCCAAAGCGAGTGCGCTACCAAGCTGCGCCACACCCCGGCGACCGGGACGAAGTCTACTGGGGCAGCCGGTCACCTTGTACGCTGGTGCCCGGCACCACGCGGGTGTAGCTCAATGGCAGAGCCCCAGCCTTCCAAGCTGGCCATGCGGGTTCGATTCCCGTCACCCGCTCCACCAGAACAAAGCCCCAGCTCACGGCCATGATCACTGCTGAGTGCTAGCTCAGCCCGGCCACCAGCTGACCAGCCAGCCCCAGGCGTCGGCCAGCGCCTGCCAGGTGTCGCCGGCCCACCGGCCGGAGTCCTGGACCCACCAGGTCTGCTGCAGGAACGTGACGCCGGTCAGGGTCAGGAACACCGACACGGTCAGGTGCGAGGGCCAGGCGCTCGGGCGCTCCCGGCCCATCGCCTGCTCCAGAATCGCCCGGCCCAGCAGCCGGGCCAGCACGAACAGCAGCCCGCCGGTGGCCAGCACCAGCACCAGCCCGATCACCGGTCCGGCCAGGTCGGTCCCGCGTACCGACACCACCCAGATCCCCCAGCAGACCAGCAAGAACGACGCCCCGGTCCAGGTCCACCCAGCGCCGGCGCGCAGCCGCCGCCCGCGGCGGCGCACGATCATGCCGCGCGGGGCGATCGGTGCCTTCCGCTTGCTCGCCCGCGGGTCCTCCCGGGTCGAGCCGCTCAGCGGGGCGCCCGGCGCGAGGTCGGCGGTCTCCCCCGCCGGTCCGCCCGGCGACACCCACGGGTGGCCGGCGGGTGGCACCGCCGCAACCCCCCGCGAGTACTCCCCCTGGCGCGGCCCGTCAGCCGTACTGTTGGCCACCCCCCGAGGGTAGCGGCTGGCGCAAAACGGTTCGCCGCTCACCCGTCCAACCAGTAGAAAGGACCTCATGACCGAGCTGCCGATCCGCCCTGCGACCGCCGAGGACTGGCCCGCCATCAGCGGGCTCATGAGCACCGCCTTCCACGAGACCTTCGACGAAGAGACGCACGAGATCGAACGCTCGGTGTTCGAGCCGGACCGCTCGCTGGTGATCTACGACCCGGACCGCGGCGGCCCGCTGGTGGCCCACGCCGCCGCGTTCACCCGGGACCTGACCGTGCCGGGTGAGACGGTGCCGGCCGCCCACGTGAGCCTGGTCGGGGTGCTGTCGACCCACCGGCGGCGGGGCCTGCTGACCCGGTTGATGCACCGGCAGCTGCCGGAGCTGCCCGAGCCGGTGGCCGTCCTGTGGGCCAGCGAAGGGCGGATCTACCCCCGGTTCGGGTACGGCCTGGCCTCCCAGAAGATCAGCCTGTCCGCCGACACCCGAGAGGTCCGGCTGCCCCACCCGGCCGAGCCGGGCCGGCTGCGCACCGTCCCGCCGACCGAGGCACGCGGCGACCTGGCACGGCTGTACGAGGCGGCGCGGCCGGACCGTCCTGGCTGGTCCAGCCGCAGCGACGCCTGGTGGTCGTACCGGCTCGCCGACCCGGCCAGCCACCGCCACGGCGCCACCGAGCGGCGGGTGACTCTGCACGAGAGCAACGCCGGCGAGGTCGACGGCTACGCGCTGTGGCGGGCCAAGTCCGACTGGAGCACCGCCGGCCCGCAGGGCGAGGTGCAGGTCGCCGAGGCGATCGCCGCCGACCCGGACGCCTACCTGGCGCTGTGGCGGTTCCTGTTCTCGATCGACCTGACCCGGACCGTGACGCTGAGGTTGGCCGGGCTGGCCGAGCCGCTGCTGCACCTGGCCGACGAGCCGCGCCGGCTCGGCGTGACGCTCGGCGACGGCTTGTTCATCCGGATCGTGGACCTGCCGGCGGCATTGACCGCCCGCCGCTACGCCGCGCCGCTGGACCTGGTGCTGGAGGTGACCGACCCGCTGCTGCCGCGCAACGCCGGCCGGTGGCGGCTGACCGTGACCGCCGGTGGCGACAAGGCCACCTGCGTGCGGGTTGACGAGCCGGCCGACCTGGCCTGCGACACCGCCGACCTGGCCGCCGCGTACCTGGGCGGCGGTTCGCTGGCGGCGCTAGGCGCGGCCGGGCGGGTCCGCGAGCTGCGGCCGGACGCGCTTGCCGCGGCCAGCACCGGGTTCGGCTGGCACCAGGCACCGGCCGGGATCGAGGTCTTCTAGGTCGACGGGGGCGGCGGGGGCGGCGGCAGCGGCGGGAGCACCCGGCTCCGCTCGTACTCGGCGATCTGGCCGATCCGGCGGGCGTGCCGCGCCTCGCCGGAGAACCCGGTGGCCAGGAACGCGGTCACGATCCCGGTCGCCTCGGCCAGGATGTGCTGGCGGGCACCGATCCCGAGCAGGTTCGCGTCGTTGTGCGCCCGGGCCAGCTGCGCCGTCTCCACCGACCAGGCCAGCGCCGCCCGTACCCCGGGCACCTTGTTGGCCGCGATCTGCTCCCCGTTGCCGGACCCGCCGATCACCACCCCGAGGCTGCCCGGGTCGGCCACCACCCGGGCCGCGGTGTGCAGGCAGTACGCCGGGTAGTCGTCGTCCGGCTGGTAGTCGGCCGGGCCGACGTCGACCACCTCGTACCCCTGGGTGGGCAGCTGCGAGCAGAGCTGTACCTTCAGCTCATAGCCGGCGTGGTCGGACCCCAGATAGACGCGCACGACCGGCAGTCTGCCAGGTCAGTCGAGCTCGGCGAGCACCAGTCCGGCCCGCGCCTTCGGCGTGAACCAGGTGCTCTTGCGGGGAAGCTTCTGGCGGGCCAGGTTGACCGCCACGAAGTCCGACACGCTCACTGGTGCGATCACAATGGCGGCGTCGGCCCGGCCGGCGTCCACCTCCGAGCGCAGCCAGGACACCGGGTAGTCACCGCCGACGTAGCCCACCCGCTTGTCGCCTGGGTCGAGCCCGAGCACGTCGCGCAGCAGCAGCCGCTCGACCACCGCATGATCCAGGTTGTCGACCGCCGGCGCGGCCGGGTCGGCCGGCAGGGACACCGCATGGCAGCCACCCGCCGTGTAGAGGTAGGCCACCCCGCGCGGGGGCGGCGAGTCCGGCAGGTCCGGTACGCGGTCGGCCCGCGCGCCGGCCGCGGCGATCCGCTCCGGCAGCTGGCCGGCCGGGTACGGGGACTCGGTGATCAGCCGATGGTAGGGCGCGATGGTAACCGCGTCCGGGGTGGTCACCACCGCCAGGAACCGGGTCAGTCCCCCGGTCTGCGCCGCCAGGGTGCGGTGGTTGCCGTCGGCGACCACCAGCTCGCCGTCGCCGGCCAGGGCGCACAGCCGGTCGGCGAGCGGCCCGGGTGGCACCGGCCAGATCTCGTGCACCCGACCGGCCTGGTCGACGTCGGTGGCGGCCGGCGGCCCGGCGGCCCGGCACGCCCGCGCCAGCTCCTCCGACAGCCTGCCGCTGCTACTCGGGGCGGCGCCAGCGCCGCCGCTGCTCTGCAGTAGCAGTACCGGGGAGAGCAGGTGCCCGGTGGCCCGGGCCAGCGCCACCCGCTCGCGCACCTTCTCCTCGAACACGTCCTCGTTGCGGATCACCAGGCCCGGCTGGTCGGCGCTGGTGGAGATCTGATCGGTGTCGACCATGCCGAACAGGCCGTGCGTCACCACCGGTCCACTGATCCGGTAGAGCACCACCACCCGGTGCGCCGGCAGGTAGGCGCCGTCCTGCTCGGCGGTGGCCAGCCGCTCGACCGCCGCCGGCAGCGCGTCGGCAAAGCTGGTGCCGTGCAAGCCGTGCAAGCCGTGCAGGCCGTGCCCGGGCGCCCGGTGCGGCATCTCCACCGCCAGCGCGCTGCGCGGGTTCGCCGCGATGATCCGGGTGATCTCGGTCTCGTCCGCGAACTCGTCGTAGTTCTGTGCGCCGGTGCCGCCGGTGGTGATCCAGGCACGCTCGATCGGGTGCACGACTGCCGCTGCCGTCATACCGGCGACGTTACCGACCCGGCCTCGCCTAGTCGAACACCGGGGACTGGTCCCGGGTCCGCTTCAGCTCGAAGAACCCGGGCGTGCCGGCGACCAGCAGCACCCCGTCCCAGAGCCGGCCGGCCGCCTCGCCCTTCGGCGCCGGCGTGACCACCGGGCCGAAGAACGCCACCGGCGCGCCGTCCGGGCCGGTGGCGTGGATGGTCGGGGTGCCGACGTCCAGGCCGACCGGTTCCATCCCGGCGTCGTGGCTGGCCCGCAGCGCCTCGTCGTACGCGGTCGAGCCGGCGGCCTCGGCCAGCGACCCGTCCAGCCCGAGGTCGGTCAGCGCATCGGCGCACAGGGCCTGCCCGATCTCCTCCTTGCCCAGATGGATCCGGGTGCCCATGGCGTCGTACAGGTCCCGCAGCACCTGGTCCCCGTACCGCTGCGCGGCGGCGATGCACACCCGCACCGGCCCCCAGCCCTTGGCCATCATCTCGGCGTAGTCCGGCGGTAGGTCCCGGCCCTGGTTGAGCACGGACAGACTCATCACATGGAACCGAACGTCGACCGGGCGGACCTGCTCGACCGCCAGCAGCCACCGGGACGTGAGCCACGCCCACGGGCACATCGGGTCGAACCACATGTCCACTACCTGCCGTTCGGTCATCGCAGAATCCCTCATCTTCCAGTTAGCTTCCAGTTAGTTGCCGGGGCAACTATAGCGCGGTGGACCCGCCGCCGGCCGGGCCATGAAAGACTCGGGCCGGCACCCCGACCGTTGACGAAGTGAGGAACCGAAACCGTGGCGCCAGTCCGCAACCTGACCCGGGCGGAGGCCGTCGAGCGCGCCCGCCTGCTCGACGTGACCTCGTACGACATCACCATCGACCTCACCACCGAGGGGACCTTCCGCTCCGTGACCGAGGTCCGGTTCCGCTGCGCCGAGCCGGGTGCGACCTCGTTCATCGAGCTGGCCGCGGCCGACCTGCGCGCGGCCAGCCTGAACGGCGTGCCGCTGACCGACTGGTCCGCACGGGCCGGGCTGGCCCTGCCGGAGCTGGCCGCCGACAACCTGCTGGTGGTGGACGCCGACTTCGCCTACTCGGCCACCGGCCAGGGCCTGACCCGCAGCGTGGACCCGGCCGACGGAAGGGTCTACCTGCACAGCCAGTTCGAGACCACCGACGCACAGCGGGTGTTCGCCTGCTTCGACCAGCCCGACCTCAAGAGCGTCTACACCTGGCACGTGGTGGCGCCGGCCGGCTGGCGGGTGGTCTCCAACGCCCCGGTCCGCTCGGTCGACGAAGGACCCGCCGGCGACCATCCGATCCAGACGGTCCACTTCGAGCCGTCGGTGCGGATGAGCACCTACCTGACCGCACTGTGCGCCGGCCCGTTCCACGAGGTCCGGCGCGGCCACGACGGAATCGACCTCGGCTACTTCTGCCGAGCCTCGATGGCCGAGCACCTGGACGTCGACGACCTGCACGAGATCACCACCCAGGGCTTCGACTTCTTCCACGCCGCCTTCGGGGTGCGCTACCCACTGTCCAAGTACGACCAGCTGTGGGTGCCGGACTTCAACGCCGGCGCGATGGAGAACTTCGGATGCGTGGTGCACGCCGACGCGCTGTTCCTGTTCCGCTCGCAGGTCACCGACTTCGAGTACGAGCAACGGGCGAACACCATCCTGCACGAGCTGGCCCACATGTGGTTCGGCGACCTGGTCACCATGCGCTGGTGGGACGACCTGTGGCTGAACGAGTCGTTCGCCGAATGGGCGGCCCACTGGTGCAGCGCGAACGCCACCCGGTTCACCGACGCCTGGACCACGTTCCTGTCGGTGCGCAAGAACTGGGGCTACCGGCAGGACCAGCTCTCCTCCACCCACCCGGTCTACTGTGACATGCCGGACATGGCGGCGGTGGAGGTGAACTTCGACGGGATCACCTACGCCAAGGGGGCCAGCGTGCTCAAGCAGCTGGTGGCCTATGTGGGCGAGGAGGCGTTCCTGGCCGGGCTGCGGGGCTACTTCGCCGACCACGCCTGGGGCAACGCGACCTTCGACGACCTGCTGTCCGCGCTGGAGACCGCCTCCCAGCGCCCAGTGCGAGCGCGAGGAGCGAGCTCGCGAGCCCCGCAGCCGCGGGCGGAGATGTCGTTGCGGGAGTTCGCGGCGCAGTGGCTGGAAACCGCCCAGGTCAACACGCTGCGGCCGGAGGTGACGATCGGCCCGGACGACCGCTACCAGCAGGTGGTGGTGCGGCAGAACGCCCCGGCCGGGCACCCGACGCTGCGCACCCACCGGATCGCGATCGGCCGCTACGCGCTGGCCGGCGGCAAGCTGGTCCGGCAGGACCGGCTGGAGCTGGACGTGGCCGGCCCGGCCACCACCGTGACCGCGCTGGCCGGGGCGCCGGCCGGCGACGTGCTGCTGCTCAACGACGACGACCTCACGTACGCGAAGGTCCGGCTCGACCCCCGGTCGATGGCCACTGTGGTCGACCACCTGGCCGGGCTGGACTCACCGCTGGCCCGCGCCCTGTGCTGGGCGGCGGCCTGGGACATGGTGCGCGACGGCGAGCTGCCGGCTCGGTCGTGGCTGGCGCTGGTGCGCCGGGCGCTGCCCGCCGAGACCGACATCAACCTGGTCACCGCTGTGCTCGCCCAGTCCGCCGGGGCGCTCGACCTGTACGCCGACCCGGGCTGGGCGCCGGCCGGCCGGGCCGAGCTGGCGGCGGCGGCCCGGGCGGTGCTGACCGCGGCCGCCCCCGGCAGCGGCCACCAGCTCGCCTGGGTGCGCGCGTACGCCCGGGCGGCCCGGTCGGCCGACGAGCTGGCCCTGCTGCGGGGTTGGCTGGCCGGGGTGGACGTGCCGGCCGGGCTGCTGGTCGACACCGAGCTGCGGTGGACGCTGCTGCAGAGCCTGGTCGCCGGTGGCGGCGCCGGGGAGGCGGAGATCGACGCCGAGCTGGCGGCCGACCCGACCGCCGGCGGGGAGCGGGAAGCCGCCACCGCTCGCGCGCTGCTGCCCACCGCCGAGGCGAAGGCCCGGGCGTGGGCGGCGCTGGTCGGGGAGGCGCCGCTGCCGAACTGGCGGCACCGGGCGATCCTGGCGGGGTTCTGGCACCCGGCCAAGCTGCCGCTCACGGAGCCGTACGTGGCCGCCTTCCACGAGCGCGCCGCGGACGTGTGGGAGCGGCGCGACGGCGACCAGGCGCGGGAGTTCCTGATCGTGGGGTACCCGCTCTACCACGTGTCACCGGACACGGTGGCGGCCACCGAGGCGTGGCTGGCCGACCAGCGCCACCCGGCACCGGCCCGCCGGCTGCTCGCCGAGGGCCGGGACTCGGTGGTCCGGGCACTGGCCGCCCGCGCCGCCGACGCCGCGGCGGCATGATCGGAGGATACGATAACCAGGTTGGCAGACCCTGTGGAGGTGATGACCATGGCCCAGCCGACTAACTCGCTCCCCCAGGCGATGTATCCCTGGCCCGCGCCCGGTGGCGACTTCATCGCCGACGACCTCCTCGACCTGCCCAGCGACGGCCACAAGTACGAGATCATCGACGGAGGGCTGCACGTGTCGCCACCGGCCGACATCCCCCACCACAGGTGCGAGATGCGCTGAAGGCCGCGGCACCGTCGGGCTGGCGGGCGATCCGGGAAATCGGCGTCCAGCTGGGGGACAGCACCCTCATCCCGGACGTCACGGTGCTGCGCCCCAGCTCGCGGTTCGATGCGATGTGGGCAAACCCGGCCGACGTGGCGCTGGTGGTGGAGGTGGAGTCGAAGGGCAGCCGGCGGCACGACCGGTTCACCAAGCCGTCCCTCTACGCCGAGGCCGGGATCGAGTCTTACTGGCGGATCGAGCGCACCTCCGCCGGGCCGGTGGCCCACCTCTACTCCCGGGCCGCCGGCGGACACTACCAGCTGCACCAGTCGGTCAACCCGGGCGACAGCTACCTGGCCGAGCTCCCGTTCGCGGTGCAGGTCGCCCCCGCCACCTGGACTAGCTGACCCACGCCCGGCATCCTGCCAGCGCCGGCCGGCTGCGCGGCAGGCAGCTTCGCGACCCGATGGGTAACCTACGGGCGGCTGACGCATGCCACCCCAGCCGGCGGGTGGCTGGACTCGGCAGACGGCGGCGGGTCCGGGCGGCTGCCGCCGCCCGGACCCGCCGTGCTCGGTGACTACCTACCGGACGGTGATCGTCGCGGCCTCCGCCCCGGTCAGGCCGTCCCGCCACATCAGCAGCAGGCCGGACTGGGACGGGGAGGCTTCGGCGCCGCCGTCCACTTCGGTGATCGCCAGCCGGGTCGGGCTGAACGCCGGCACCTCGACCGTGGCGTCCGACGCGAACCGCGGCTGCCCGACCGTGAACGTCATGTCCTCGATCGAGTCAGTCACCTCACCGGTGAAGTACCAGTCGGCTCCGTTCACGTCGAAGTCGAACTGGTCACCCGCGGCGAGCCCGACCTCTGCCAGCGGTACGGTCAGGATCGCGTTGGCCGAGTTGAGGTTGGCTTCGGTGAAGAAGAACGGGGTCGCCGTGTTCGTCCCGATCTCGTTGACGAACACCGCGTTCCGCCCATCCCCTGTGCCCAGCGACAGGTCCCGGTTGAACACTAGCCAGTCCGGCGACCCGTCCTGATCGTTGTCGATCAGAACCTGGAACTCGGCCGGCGCGTTCGGGTGGGCCCGCTGCCCGTGGGTGTTGAAGCCGAACTGCAGCACCTCGCCGTCCGACCGGACCCCGACCGCGGCCAGGTCGACCACCGCGAACCCGTCACCCTCGCCCGGCAGCGCGCTGTCCGGCAGCTGCGGGCTGGTCCCGGTCAATCCGAACACCTCGGCGGAACCGGTGTGTTGGCTGAGCGCGGCGTTGAACAGAGTGGCGTTGGCGCTGCCGTTGCCCAGCCGCACGCTGTCCGGAGTCCGCACGTCCGAGGACCTGTCCGGGAGCACGTGCCACGGCATGTGCACCTGGTCGCCGCCCCCGCTGATCGTGAGGTAGCCGTCGAGCTCGTTCTCCTGCAGCAGCGGCCCGTTGGCGCCGTTGGGGCCGCCGTCGAGCACCCAGTCGGGCAGCTTCCGCGGGTCGATGGTCATGATGACCGGCACCTCGGCGGAGCCACCCGGACGCACCACCACCCGCGGCAGCACGATCAGCCGGACCGCGCCACTGGCCGCGTCGTCGTCGTGCCGGAAGCCCGCCTCCAGCCGGTATACCCGCAGCTGGTCGCTGTAGTTGTGGATGGTGACCGGCTTGCTGAGCACGCTCGGCCGGCTGAGGCTGTGGTAGCCGAACGACAGCCCGGCCGACTTGTCCTCGGCGCTCCAGGCCGCGGTGGTGCTGGCGTGCGCGTCGTCGACCCGCACCTCGCCGCCGCCGATCCGGGTGATCTCGGCCAGGTCTCCGGGGCGGGTGCCCGGGTTGATGAAGACCTCGGTCTCCCCGGTGTTCATCAACACCGACTTGATCTCCAGCGGCGTCCGGTCCGGGTACGCCTCCAGCAGCAGCGCGACCGAGCCGACCACCATCGGCGCCGCCCCGGAGGTGCCGCCGAACGCGGTCTCCCCGGTGCCGCTGCCGGCCTCGGCCGACAGCGACGCGCCCGGCGCTCCGACATCCGGCTTGATCGCCACCTCGGAGACGCTCGGGCCGCGGGAGGAGGTGGAGACCAGGCTGTTCACCAGCGGCGTGGCGTCGTCCGGGTCGACCGACACCCGTACCGGCTCTCCGGTGGCCAGTCCGGTCCGCAGCGCGTCGCCGACCTCCAGGCCGACGATGATGGTCTGCAGCTCGTTGAACGGGTCCGGCCCGCCGAACGAGAACGCCGGCGCCTCACCTGGTGCGTTGTTCGCGACTACCACGCCGACTGCGCCGGCCTCGGCCGCGTTGTGCACCTTGAAGCTGATCGCGCAGAGGCCGCGGTCCAGGAACGCCACCTGGCCGTCGAAGAAGCCGGCCGGGTACGGGCTGACGCCGGTGTCCTGGTCGGACGGCTCTCCGTTCTCGTCCACGAAGCAACCGAGCCGCTCGGCCTCGGTGCTCCCGTACCGGACCTGTCCCTCGAAGCCATCCGTGATCGGCGCCCACTCCACGGTGTTGGTGTTCGTGTAGACGTCGGCGATGTCCGCCGGCTCGGTAGCGGTCAGGTTGAAGTGCAGGGCGCTGGGCACATGGGTCTGCGCCACCGAGATCACCTCAGGGGTGGACGATGGCGAGCCGGTGATGTAGGGCTTGTCGGCGCTGTTGCCGGCCGACGCGACCACCACCACGCCCATCCGGACCGCGTTCGCGGTCGCCCCAGAGCTCGGGTTCTCGACCTGCCCGTAGGGCGCGCCGAGCGACAGGTTGATCACGTCCACCGCGTCATCGATGTCGCCGTCCCCGTTCGGGTCCAGCGCGGCCTCGATCGCCTGCAGGATCGCGACCCCGTCGCAGCTGGTCGAGACCGAGCTGCAGACCTTGTACGCGTACAGGTCGGCGCCCGGGGCGACCCCGTTGTTCCCGGCGATGATCGACGAGACGTGGCTGCCGTGGCCGCCGGTGCAGGGCGCCGGCGTGCCGGACGGGCCACAGTCGATCGGGTCCGGGTCGGGTGCCGGGTCGGTGGTCGGCCAACCCTCACCGAGGAAGTCGAAGCCCTCGACCACCTTGGCGGTCGGGAACAGCCCGTCCCGGGTGGTGTTGGCCGGGTCGTTGACCGAGGTCCCGTACGCGGCCTTGTAAGCCGCCTGGGTGCCGTCGCCACCGAACCTGGCGTGGGTGTAGTCGATGCCGGTGTCCAGCACCGCGACGGCGACCCCGTCCCCGGTCAGGCCGGGGTTGTCCTGCAGGGCGGCGGCGCCGATGTGCGGGACCGTCTCGGCGAGGTCGAGCTCGAAGTCGGTCACCGGGAGGACCCGGGTGACCTCTGGCAGCTGGGCCAGTTCCAGCACCCGGGAGGCATCGACGTCGACGACCACCAGGTTGCTCGCGAGCTGGGTGGTGATGACCTCCTCGGCGCCGAGCGACGAAATCTCGTCGAGCACCGCCGCCTGGCTGCGCTCGAGCTCGGCGACGTGGGTGCGTTGCTGGTCGGGAGAGAGCGCCGGTCCGTCCTGCTTGGCGTCATCGCCCACGGCCTCGGACAGCGACGGGTCGGCGAGCTCCAGCGACACGGTTACGGTGCCGGTGGCGGACAGCAGGCTCGGCTCGACCATTGCCACGGGAGCCCGCAGGTCGTCGGGCAGGAGCAGGGGGTTGTCGTCCGGCGACGGGGTCTGTGCACTGGACGGCGCCGCGACTAGCAGCAGCACGGCGGTCGCCGTGCCGGCGGCCGCGACCGTCCGGGGGGACTTCCATTTCACGTTGCGTCCTCCTTGGGCGCATGCGAGCCTGCAGGTGCCGACGGTACGCAGGCCCTTCGAGAGGCTAGGTATGACAGCCCGCCACGTGTCGGCCACCGGCACCGTAACGCCCGGCTGGTTGCCCCGTCAACGTCCGGAACAGAGTGTCCGGCGGGCATCTCCGGGCAGATCGGCGTAGGTCGGACATGTCGTGACGCTGTCCTGGTTGGACCTGAGCCGCCGGCCCTACGCTCCGCTACACCCGCTCGCGACAGCAACACCAGGCCCGGCCGCTTAACCACGGGCTACGCTCCGCTACACCCGCTCGCGACAGCAACACCAGGCCCGGCCGCTTAACCACGGGC